>CAMYAA010000044.1 GCA_947253615.1 uncultured Sutterellaceae bacterium | reverse complement strand
CGTCGGCAGCGTCAGATGTGTATAAGAGACAGCCAAAATAGTTGGTTTGCTTTTAGCTACCAACTTTTTTTGTATCTATCCCCCGCGAAATCAGCAACATTTGCTCACCTCTAATTCCTAGTGTGAGATGAACTTCATGAGGCCTATGGGCATTGGATTGGTTATAATGAAATAACCTCCAACCTCAATAAAAACCATAAATCATGAAGAAATTAGCACTTGTTTTGGCTCTGGCTTCGCTTAGTCTCTCGGGCTGCAGCTTACTCAATCATCACAACACCACAACCCCTGTTGCACAAACCTATGTTGGACAATTGCCTTGTGCTGACTGTTCTGGCATTAAAACCAAACTCACATTAAATCCTGACCTAACTTACGTTATGGATCAAACCTATGTTGGATCCCGTGAAGCTCAAAACACCTTCCAAGATAAAGGAACGTACACTCGCAAGAACGATGAAGTGACGTTGGATTCAGGCATGAAAATTAAAGTCGAAACGAAGCAAATTCGCTTACTTAACGCCGACGGAAAGGTCGTAACAGGGCCTTTGGCACAATACTACGTGCTAGAACTTGTCCGTTAAACACCAATCTAAAACACAGCCCCCAAGTGTAACATCCTGACCTGGGGGCACTGCCTTACCAACTTTCATATCTCACGCGCTCATCTTTGACCGAGCTCCATCACCAAATCGCTTCGCGCAAACAGCTCTTTATGTCACGCTTCTCTGCTTAGCTCAGAAAGCTCATAGCGAGCATCACCCCAGTCTCTCATCAAACCCACCCTTTATTCCCTACTTGAGAAACGCGTCTCCTTCTCTTTTGCAAAAACACAATAAAAATTATCTTTGTTTTATATAAAAACAAATAGTAGAATTCTACGCATTCCAGAAAACCAACTAAGAGAAGCAAATTCGGCGAATCCAGTTATTTAAAAAACGAATTTAAAAACAGAAACAATATAGAAATAAAGAGTATTAAAATTTAACAAAAATAACTTAGATATAAAACACAAAATTTGTTATTATTTCGCGACTAAACAATGATCAGAAAAAAACATTTTCATTGGCCCGCATAGCTCAACAACCCCAGTCAAAATGGTTCATTGAAAAAATAACATTTACTAATCAATAGATAATAATTTTTTAATATCTAACCAATGATTTATTATGTAATCAACGCCGATAATCAACAAAAACGCTGGGCAAGCACGCTCTCACGTCTAAACAGGATTTTTCCTCTCAACCTCTCCAAGCGCATTAACCGCGTTTCTGCTGTTCTAGGAAAAACTTTATCTTCTGAAAAAATCTTTGATCTGAAACCTAACTCGCAGCAACCCCCGTTTTATCCTCGTTCCTTAACTCGAGGAGAAATAGGGTGTTACTTAAGTCACCTGAGCGCTTGGAAACAATTCTTAGATACACATGAAGAATGGGCTGTTATTTTCGAAGACGACTCGATTATGACGCCGAGTGCCTGTTCTTTTATTCAAGACGCTAACTGGATACCCAAAAACACTGATATTGTTCAGTTATCCTCGTGGCATTCTAAAAGTGATCTCTTCTTCATCAAAAAGAAGAGAATAAAACTTTGGGGGAACTTCGAACTTATCCAACCAATAATCCCTACTTCGTTTGGATCGCAAGCCTATTTAATCAATCGCAAAGCAGCTCAAATTGCCATTGAAGAATCGTTAAAAATTCGAGCTCCAGTGGATCACATGCTCTTTGATCAAAATAGTCCTATTGCAAAGCTTGTAAACGTATGGACGCTCTCCCCCTTTGTTATTTATCAAGACGAAGAGGAGAACGGCTCAACCCTAACTAAAGGGCGCTCGACAATCAAACGAGAGGTCTTTTGGAAATATCGTATTCTCAGACGTTTTAGAAAATTTAAGATGGCCTTACAAAAAATATTTACCTTAGTCCCCTACGTCAGATCCATTGATAAATAGAAAAAGCTCTTGCAAACCCGAGGGAATCAGATTTGCAAGAGCTTCTTTTTTGTGCGGAGTTATGCGACGCGTACTACTCTTCTTTCTTATCTTCCGAAGATTCAGCGGATTCGCCGTGTTCTTTACGTTGGCAGGCTGGGCAAACCCCGTAAAGCACCAACGAGTGATCACACAACAAATAACCGTAACGACGAGCGATAGCACGTTGTGCCTTTTCAATTTCCGGATCCATAAATTCAATCAAATCATTGCATTCCAGGCAAACAATATGATCGTGATGACCGTTATTTTCTAATTCATACGTCGCACGTTCAGGTTCAAAATGATGACGAACAATGATCCCTGCCTGCTCAAACTGAGACAAAACTCGGTAAACTGTAGCAAGACCGATATCGTCACCGCTATCGACTAAAGCTTTATAAACATCTTCAGCCGATAAATGACGATTAAGATTAGACTGAGTACGCTGTTGAAACAGTTCTAAGATTTTAAGGCGTGGAGTTGTGGCCTTAAGCCCAGCGTTTTTTAACTCCATCGTTTTACTTTCAGACATATCGCTCTCGTTGCTCCGTCTTTCAAAAGTTATAGGTTACCATTATGATAAAGGGTCAGCGCTTTTTGTGCACCCCAATATAACACCGAGACCATTATGCAAGTCAAAACCATTCTTCTCGCTGTAGGTTCGACCGCTATTTTGACCTTAACGGGTTGTTCTAGCTCCAATTCGCTTTGGAACAATCCTGCGCAATATTTGCCTTCGTTTTTGCAGCCCTACCGTATTCCCGTAACCCAAGGAAATTTGGTTACCAATGAAATGGTAGCGCAATTAGAGGTCGGAATGTCAGCGCCTCAAGTTCAATACATTTTAGGCCTGCCGTTATTACGTGATCAATTCCATCCTTATCGTTGGGACTATGTGTACTTATATATTCCTAGCAAGGGTGAACAGCAATTACGTCATTTGACGATTTGGTTTAACCAAGAAGGCCGTGTTGATCGTTGGGTTTCTGACCCGATGCCCTCCGAACTTCAAGCGGACCAGTTGATTTTAGGGACGATTAAGACCTTTAAGCCAACGTCCGAAGACGCCAAAATCGACAATTCCCAAAACGAAAAAGCGAAATAACGTCACTCTCGAAGGAGTTACCGTCCATGACGAATTTGGAACGCATTAAAAGCCTTCGCGCCTTGGTCGAACGTTTAATCGCTCGACTCGAAAGCGAAAAGGCTGAAAATCAGCGTCTCACCTCACAAATCGCTAGTAAAGAAGGTGAGGTCAACCGACTCAAGCAACGCTTGAATGCGGTTAACGAAGTCCTGAATAAAACGCATAACTAACATAGGTACGTGCGATGCCCGAAATTTCCATTTCTTTACTTGATCGAAAATATCGATTAAGCGTAACGCCTGGTGAAGAAGACCTCTTACAAGATTGCGCAAAGACCTTGCGCGAAAAAATCGCCAACATTCGCGAAGCTAGCAAAATCAGCGTTCCCGATCAGTTAGCGGTTTTAGCTGGCTTGGAAGTGGTGTACGACAGCCGTAAAGCGCTCGAAAACGAACAAAAGCTCAAGACGGTTGTGGACGAACAGCAACAACGTATTGCTGAACTCGAAGCGAAGATTGCCGAACTTGAACAACGTCTCCCGCAACCAGGTGAGTCCATGGAAGACAAGAATGCCGAAATGCTCGCTCGTGAAATCGACGAAATTTCCAAGCGTTGCACTCAGGCCATTATGAGTACATGCGGTCACGGTTCTTTATTTGAGCCGTAACGACCCATTACCATATTTACGTCGGAGCCTTTGGCGTTTTCCCTCAAATACCGATACAATAGAATCAAACCTGTGGCGGGGAACATCGGAGGCTCCAAAGTTCCTAGAACCAATGCTAAAACTTCTAGGTTGGTGATCTCGAGGGCCGATAGTGCTTTGTTGGACACGCGTATGTTCAACCCGTTTCCGCTCCGGAGCCGACCGCCCTGACCTTACGGTTCAGGTAACGTAGCCCCGCCCGCTGCAGGCTTTCAGACTTTTCTTATCGAAGGGCGTCTCCCGACTTGGGGTGGCGCCTTTGTTTTTTAGAGGATTCTCAGATGGACAAAGCAAAAGTCGCCAAAGATCTTTTAAAGTCCGCTCATCGTTTCTGGCTCATGAAAACCGAGCCCGGTGAGTGTTCCATTGATGATGTTCTCAACGCCCCTCAACAGGCGATGGAATGGTTTGGTATTCGTAACTACCAGGCTCGCAATTTCATGCGTGATGATATGCAAGTCGGTGACGCGGTACTCTTTTACCACTCGAGCTGCCCTAATCCTGGCATTGTCGGTTTAGCCACGATTCATTCCAAACCGTATCCTGACGCCACACAGTTCGATCCCGACAGCGAATATTACGATCCCAAGAGCACAAAAGAAAATCCACGTTGGGTTCTCGTCGATGTGAAAGCCTTGGTTAAGTTCCCTGTGGTACCGTTAAGTGCCATTCGTGATCATGAAGAACTCAAAGACATGTTGATTCTTCGAAAAGGCAACCGCCTTTCCATTACGCCTGTCACGAAAGAAGATTTTGCCTTCATTACCGAACATTTAATTTAATCTGAGGAGAGTTTCGTGGACGCCTCTCTACTTATCCTATTGCCCGTGCTTGGGTGCATGACCGGCTTTTTAGCGGGTCTCTTTGGTGTAGGGGGCGGCATGATCCTCACCCCGTTCTTAACCCTTTTGTTGAGCTATGGAGGGCGATTCCCGCCAGAAGCGATTGTGCATATTGCGATCGCTACCTCCATGGGGACAATCCTCTTTACTTCTGCCTCCTCTTTACGCGCTCACGCCAAGCATAAGGCCGTGATTTGGCCCGCCTTCTGGCAATTAATCCCTGGGATCTTGTTGGGTGGCCTTTTAGGCGCACGCATTGCCGGTTGGTTATCCACGTTCTGGATTGCCATCATCTTCACGAGCTTCGTAATGGTCTCGGCTACCAAAATCTTTATTAGCAAAGGTCCTACGAGCTCTCGCGATCTGCCTGGTCCCGTTGGCATGGGCATCGCTGGCTTATCCATCGGCACCATCGCTAGTATTGTGGGCGCGGGTGGCGGCTTCTTAATCGTTCCCTTCTTAACCTGGTGTAAGGCCACGATTCATAAAGCCATTGGAACTTCGGCCGCCTTAGGTTTTCCGATTTCGGTCGCGGGAACCATTGGCTACATCTGGAGTGGTCTTTCGGTACCTTCGCTTCAAGGCTATTCGGGCTTAATTGGCTACATTTATTGGCCTGCGCTTTTAGCCGTAGCGGTTTGCAGTACGCTCACGGCTCCTTTGGGCGCTAAGCTTGCGCACAACCTTGATACGAAGAAACTCCGTTACTTATTCGCCTTGTTGCTCTATTGCTTAGGCGCTTACATGCTTTATAAAGCGATTCGCGCGTACTAAGTTTTATTGCTTACTAAGTCTGAGCAATGTTGAACATTCTTCACTGTGTCTCAAAACTCCCCCTACGGGGGACGTAAAAAAAGTATATTTAACCTATGCCTTTTCAACTTTCCCCTCCTTTAAGTTGGAAGGCAACGTAAAACCTTAAGTTACCCCCTAACGAAATGTTTTACGTCAGCTCTGTTAAACCTTTTTGAGAGACATAAACTATGTTGAAGAAAACATTATTAGGTGGCCTTATTGTCGCTACCTCCCTCATTGCCATGACTTCCGCCTGGGCAAAGGTCCTTCGTGTCGCCACGAACTCCACCTTCCCACCGTTTGAATTCATGGACAGCAAAACCCAAGAATTAACGGGTTTTGAAATCGATTTAATCAAAGCCATGACCAAGAAGGCGGGTTACGAATTCGTCCCAGTCAAGTTGGGCTTTGATGCCATTATCCCTGCCATTCTTTCGGGTACCGTTGACGTAGGGGCTTCTGGCTTCTCCGTCACCGAAGAACGCAAAAAACGTGTTCTTTTCACCGAGCCCTTCTATCAATCGGGCTTGAGCATCCTCGTTAGCAAAGAAAACGAAGGGAAGATTAAGAATTTTGATGATTTAAAGGGCAAGAAGGTTGCCGTTCAGTTAGGTTCTATCTCCGCCTCCGTGGCGAAGACCATTCCTGACGGTAAGGTCAAAACCTTTAATCACTCCTCCGAAGCCATCTTAGACTTGAACATCGGCGGTGTTGACGCGGCGATCAACGATAAGCCCGTGACGGACTACATCTTGATGCAGCAGCCTCATTTGAAGAACACGATGGTTGAATTACCGCAATTACTTCAGGCTAGCGGCATGGCCATGGTGATCAGCAAAAAGAACCCTGAACTCAAGGCTCAGCTTGATAAGGCCTTTGATGAACTCAAGGCCGATGGAACTTACGCCAAACTCTACAAGAAGTGGTTTGGTCAACTTCCTCCCGCCACTAAGTAAGCGACAACAAAACTGAAGACGTCAAAAAGGCCACGATTCATTACGAATGGTGGCCTTCTTCTATAGGAACGATGTTACTCCACACATAACAATAGATTTACTCTCGACATCCGTAGAACTATACTGAAGAAAGTTGACTTCCTACTGATGAGGGTGTACCGATCATTGTTTGGTTGACAATACAAAAACTCTCTCAGGCTAAGAAGAGACCTTCTATACCATAGGCTAACACCATGGAGGAATTCACGCTTTTGTATGTTCCCCTATTCACTCAGTATTTAGATTATCCTTATTAGGGTTATCGCCTACTTGCACAATATTCCTGACATCCCTGGAGAAAAATCTTATGAGCATTGAAAAAGCAGGAGGGTATATATCCAAAATTGTTTTTAACAATGGAAGCGATATAGATCTACAACCCAACGATATCGTCGTTTTTGTCGGTCCAAACAACGCAGGGAAAAGTCAATCTCTTAAAGATATTTATCTGTCTCTTATACACATCTCCGAGCCCACGAGACCGTACTAGATCTCG
>CAMYAA010000043.1 GCA_947253615.1 uncultured Sutterellaceae bacterium | reverse complement strand
CAATGCCGCAACCGGCGGTCGGCGGTAACGCGTACTCTAAGGCGCGGATGTAGTCGGCGTCGAAGTACATGGCTTCGTCGTCGCCGTTACTCTTGGCGTCAGCTTGAGCCTTGAAGCGAGCCGCTTGATCGTCTGGATCGTTCAATTCGGAGAAGCCGTTACCGAGTTCACGACCGCCCACGAACAATTCAAAGCGTTCCGTGATATCGGGGTTATTGTCCGAGGCGCGCGCCAACGGAGAGATTTCCGTCGGGTAGTCGATGATGAAGGTCGGCTGAATCAAATGGGCTTCGGCCGTTTCTTCAAAGAGGGCCATCTGGAGCGCACCCAAACCGACGTGCGGCAATTGGGGTTCGCCCAAGCGAGCCAATTCTTGACGTAAGAACGCTTCGTCATTTAACTGTTCGTCCGTGTAGCCAGGGGCGTACTTCTTGATCGCTTGGATCGGCGTTAACTTATCAAAGGGCTTTTCTAAGTCAATGACTTGGCCTTGATAATTTAACGTGGCGGTGCCCACGGCTTCGCGAGCGACGGTGCGTAAGAGTTCTTCGGTGAAGGCCATCTGGTCACGGTACGTCCAGTACGTGGCATAGAATTCCATCATCGTGAATTCAGGATTGTGACGCACGGAGACGCCTTCGTTACGGAAGTTACGATTGATTTCGAAGACGCGTTCTAAACCCCCGACCACTAAGCGCTTTAAGTAAAGTTCCGGAGCGATACGCAAGTACATGTCCATATCTAACGCATTGTGATGCGTGATGAACGGACGGGCGTTAGCGCCACCAGGGATCGGGTGCAACATCGGCGTTTCCACTTCGAGGAAGCGGGCGCTCAACATGAAGTTACGAATAGCGGCGATGGCCTTGGAGCGAACGAGGAAGCGTTGACGGCTTTCTTCGTTCATGATCAAGTCGACGTAGCGTTGGCGATAGCACATTTCGGTATCAACCAAGCCCTTATGCTTATCGGGCAAGGGACGAATGTTCTTGGCCATCAAGCGAATTTCGGTCACGCGAACGGAGAGTTCACCGGTGCGCGTACGGAAGAGAACCCCCTTGGCAGCGACGATATCGCCCAAGTCAAAGGTCTTAAAGGCCTTGTAGGCGTCTTCACCGATTTCGGCCTTGCTTACGAAGTATTGCATTTCGCCCGTGAAATCACGCACGGTAGCAAAGCTAGCCTTACCCATGATGCGCTTGAGCATCATACGGCCAGAGACGGCCACTTCGGGCGCGAGGGCTTCGAGTTCTTCAGCGCTCTTATCGGCATACTTTTCGCGCAAGTCACCAAAGAGGTCCTTGCGTTCGAAATCGTTAGGATAAGCCACGCCAGCATCACGCAACGCCTGCAACTTCGCACGACGTTCTTGAATAATGTGGTTTTCTTCTTGAATGGCGTCTTGAGCCGCTTGATTCTGAATTTCTTCGGACATAGTCTTCTCACAAAAAGGAAATTAGGCGACGTTACCGATGCCTTGCTTGAGCGAGGCTTCGATGAACTGATCGAGATCGCCATCTAAAACGGCGGTGGTATTCCCCGTTTCAACGGAGGTGCGCAAGTCTTTTACGCGCGATTGGTCTAAAACGTAACTGCGGATTTGGTGACCCCAACCGATGTCGGACTTACTTTCTTCCAACTTGGTTTGGGCTTCCATACGCTTGCGCATTTCGTGTTCGTAGAGTTTGGCCTTCAATTGTTGCATGGCCTTTTCACGATTACGGTGCTGCGAGCGGTCGTCCTGACAGACGGTGACGATGTTGGTCGGTAAGTGGGTGATACGAACAGCCGATTCCGTTTTCTGAATATGCTGACCACCCGCCCCGGAGGCGCGGAACACGTCGACCTTTAAGTCGGCAGGATTGATTTCAATTTCGATGGAGTCGTCCACTTCGGGGTACACGTACACCGAGGAGAACGACGTATGGCGACGCGCATTGGAGTCAAACGGGCTCTTACGCACTAAGCGATGAATCCCCGTTTCGGTACGTAACGTACCATAGGCCCATTCCCCTTCGATATAGAGGGTACAGGACTTAATCCCGGCGACGTCCCCGGCACTTTCTTCTTCTAAGGTAACACTAAAGCCTTTGCGTTCCGCATAACGCATGTACATGCGTTCGAGCATGCTCGTCCAGTCCTGGGCTTCGGTGCCGCCCGCCCCCGATTGAATTTCGAGGTAGCAGTTGGCCGAGTCCATGGGCTGATTAAACATACGCTTGAATTCGAGTTTATCGACTTCGGCGGCAATGGATTCCACATCCGTCGCGACGAGCTCAGCACTTTCGAAGTCCTCACCCTCGATCGAGAGGGTAAAGAGTTCATGACTATCGGCAAGTGAACTCGTTAAACGTTTAAAGCTCCCGACGATATCGTCGAGCATTTTCTTTTCTTTGGAAACTTCTTGAGCTCGTTTGGGATCATTCCAGAGATCTGGATTTTCAATCTCACGATTGACTTCTTCGAGTCGGCGCGTTTTGCGATCGACGTCAAAGATACCCCCGTAAGTTAAGAAGACGCTGGTTGAGGTCTTCAAGGAGATTATTGATCTGATTGATACGTTCAACTTCCATGTTTGGGTTACCTAAGTGAATGAGGGATTCCGAGACTCGGAATCAACCTACGTTCTTGTCGTTTAGTGAAACTATTGATTATACGCTTTTCACCTTAGATGCTTTGAACCCCTTTGGGAATTTTTGTGTCGGAGAAACGCACTTTTTTCGCAAAATTGGCCCTGCTATCGAGCGCTTAAAATGAAAGCGGCCCGTTTCCTGAAAAAACGGGCCGTTAAGACACTAATCCCATGGACGCGGAGGCGTTAACCCTCGAGGGGTTCGACCCCGGCGACCACGAGTTGAATATTGCGTTGACCGCGGAATTCGTTAATGCTCACGGCGTACGCCATCTTAATGCGTGCGGGCAGGGGTTCGGCGTAGCGGAAGAAAATCGCATCAAAGACTTGAGAGCCAATACGTACGCGAAGTTTGGAGTGTGCTTCCTTTAAGATGCGTTGCTCGAGAATCGTCACTTCGTTGGCGAAAATCGGGGTTTCAAAGCCTTGTCCCCAAATTTGGCGATCAATGGCCTCGACGAGCTCTTCGGTGATTTCGTCGGGGGCTAAACCGCCGTCAGCATAAATGACGTGCTCAAACGTGGAGGCATCCGCATGGGCTTTTACCACGGCTTCAAAGGCTTCTTCAAACGCCTCGAGTGCTTCGGGCTTTAAGGTGAGGCCCGCGGCCATGGCGTGCCCTCCGAAGCGAAGAATAGCGCCCGGAATGCGTTTATTGACTAAGTCGAGGGTGTCGCGTAAATGGACCCCTGGCACCGAACGGCCCGAGCCCTTTAAGTCCCCCGTTTCACTACGCGCAAAAACGATCACGGGACGATTGTGTTTTTCTTTGAGGCGCGAGGCGACTAAGCCCACAATCCCCTCGTTAAAACTTTCGTTAAAAAGGCAAAACGTGGTTTTGTCTTCTAACTTGGCCTCTGGGAGAGCCTCAATGGCTTGTTCAGCGGCCTCTTGCATACCGTTTTGCAGTTCACGACGCTCGGTATTGATGTCTTGTAGGGTACGTGCCGTTTCCATCGCAAGCACGTCGCTATCGCTCAAAAGGCAACCAATGCCTTGGTCCATCGTGGACAAACGCCCTGCCGCATTAATGCGTGGACCAATGGAAAAGCCAAAGTCGCGCACACTCGCGCTTTCAATCGGACGGCCCGAGACCGCAAAGAGGGCCGCAATCCCAGGCCACGTTTGGCGACGACGAATACGATCGAGCCCTCGAGCCACGAGAATACGATTGTTCTTATCGAGTTTGACCACGTCGGCGACGGTGCCTAACGCGACCAAGTCCACCAAAACGGACAAGTTCGGTTGCGTTTCTTTCGTGAAGACACCCGTTTCGCGTAAATACGTGCGTAATGCGAGCAAAACGTAAAAGATGACGCCCACACCCGCTAAGGCTTTACTCGGGAACGTGGATTCGGGCAAGTTAGGATTCACAATCACGGCCGCGGCCGGGCGAACGGAGCCTGGGAGGTGATGGTCAGTGACGATCACTTCCATGCCACAGGCATTGGCGTGTTCGATAGCTTGAACGGCGCTCACGCCGTTGTCGACCGTGATAATGAGGGTGGTTTCCGGAAAGCGTTCGCGTATTTGATCGACGATATCGGGGCTTAAGCCATAGCCGTCCGTGACGCGATCGGGCACGAGGTACTGGACGTTAATCCCGAGCATACGTAAGCCGCGCACGGCCACCGTACAGGCCGTCGCCCCGTCACAGTCGTAGTCGCCCACGACGCAAACGGTTTCTTGGTGTTCTCGCGCTTTGGCTAAGCGCTTAGCGGCGATGTCGGTTCCTTCGAGGAGGTTTGGTGGCAAAAGCCCGCCCCAGGACTCTTCAAGATCATCCACACTTTTAATGCCACGAGCGGCAAAGGCGCGCGCAATAGGGGTTGAAATGCCCGATTGAACGAGGCTGTGGAGGGTTTGAAGGTCGTATTGGCGGTTAACGATGCGAGTCATAGTTGAGGCGATCCGTCGAAATAGCGTGAGAAAAAAGTCTCACTCGGCTAGGGGCTCAGGCAAGGAGCCCTTCGTTAGAGCCAGCTTTAAAAAATGGGTGAAGTTAAGGGTATCAAACTTTGAGCCAAATGGCGAAATGGCCCTAGCAGTTTTATTGTGATTAAAGGCCCTCGGGCGGCGCTCCCAATATCAGGTCTCTCGAGTGAGGACTGGGCTCCCGCGAAAAGAAAGCGCTCGGGCAAAAAAGGCTCGAGCGCTAAAGGGTGAGACTTGTGACCTTAGGGCTGATGCGTCTCAGGGGTGTATTCCGGACACCAGATATCGGGACTCATGGGGGGCTTCTTTCCTGAGAAGAGCTTTTTCATAAAGCTTTCTTTTTTCTGGGTTAAGAAGACAATGCGTTGAGCGCCCCCAGCGATCACGATAATGGATTCGTGTTCACGGGCTTTGGCCGCTTCGCGGAAGGCGTTCACTTTTTTCGCGACTTCCGGGAGTGCTGATCTCCAAGCCGTCATCTCGTTTAAGAGGTAAGGCTTGAGCAAATCTTCCAAAACGACAATCACGTCCCCTTGAGGCGTATTGGCGGGCCACGTGAGGGCGCTCGTATCCGTTAGGTACTCGGGCATGATGCCCGCGGCTTCGGCCCAGCTACGCACGACGGGATTGTCCGTCGCCACGGAGCGCGTGAGGGTGGGCGGATTAATGCGGTGATAGGTCCCACCCCCATTTAAAAAGAGCATATCGATAATGGGTAAGCCCTTTTCGCGACGCACTTGATTGATACCGGTCTTATTGACGGCTTCGGTGAGTTTTTCGCACAGTAAGCGATGGCGATCGCACTCGCTCACAGTAACGATATCTTGGTAGCTCATACCTAAGACGCCCATGGCGGGCATAGTGGCCGCGGGCCAGGGTTCGGCGCGGGAGGCAAAGAGGGCCTGATCCCAAACTTGAAGGCGGAATCCTTCGTCAAAGAGGACCGATTCAAGGCCCACGAGCAATTGAGGAATTTCTTCTGGGGTGAACTCTAAGCACTCGACGATATCGCCATGGACCACCGAGAGGGGCGTTAAGCTCCAGAGCTCGGGGGCGATGGGGTGAGCTCCCATGGACTGCCAGAGCCACGGGGCGGTAGACGGGGGTTCTTTACTCATGGAGAGACCCTGCCACAACCAGACCATGTGGGGTAAGCGTTCGAACGTTTCAAAGGGCATCGGGAGCGAGGTGGCGCGATTGGCCTCGCCCATGATGCTCGTTAACTGAGCAATATCTTCAGATTGTAGTTTTGTGTAACGATCCAAAGGCAATGAGGCCCCGGGAATCATGATAAATGCAGTACTCATAATGGCGTCTTGCGAAGGTTAGCGAAAGGGATCGCTGTGCAAACAAAGTTCACGATGAATTGATCGTATAGAATGCTAACGACAACCGCATAAAAACAGTTTGGTTACAGCGTACCTAACTCGTGGTTTTTGTGCAAATCCCTTTTGTATCTAATCCTCTGGACGGATTTATAGTGAAGACGCAGTATGAACTTTTAATTGGCTTAACTTACACGCGCGCAGGGCGCCGAGGTCGACGAAAAGATCGCTTCCTCTCATTTATTTCGGGGATGAGTGTGGCCTCGATTGCGTTAGGGGTTGCTGCCTTAATCATTGTGCTCTCGGTGATGAATGGCTTTCAAAAAGAAGTGCGTGATCGCATGTTAAGTGTCTTGAGCCATATTGAGATTATGGACACGTCACATTCCATTGCTAACTGGAAGGACTTAGCCCTAGAAGTAAAGAAAAATCCTGAGGTCGTGGCAGCCGCGCCCTTTGTGGACGGACAGGGGTTGTTGAGTTCTCAAGGGAACTTGCGTGGGGTGCTGGTGAAAGGGATTGATCCAGCGATGGAACCCGAAGTCTCTGACTTAGTGAATCATATTCGTGACGGGAAGCTCGCCGACCTAACCCCAGGATCGTTTTCGGTCGTGATTGGCCAGGATTTGGCGCGTCAATTGGGTTTGCGTTTAGGGGACAAGGTAGCGTTACTCGTGCCGCAAGGCTCGGTGACGCCAGCCGGGGTGATTCCTCGCATTAAGCAGTTTACGTTAGTGGGCTACTTAAATTCGGGGCACTATCAGTACGACTCCTCGATGGTGTTAATGAATATTGTGGACGCCTCGAAAGTTTTTAAGACCCATGGTCCTCAAGGGTTACGCCTTAAAGTCAAGGATATGCAAGACGCCCCTAAGATTGCCCTTCAATTGCAAGGGGAGCTTCCGTACGAATATTGGGTGACGGACTGGTCTGTCAATAATGCGACGTGGTTTGCGGCCGTACAAGTGGAAAAGCGCATGATGGGGATTATTCTCTTTTTAATTGTGTTGGTCGGGGCCTTTGGTTTAGTCAGCTACTTGGT
>CAMYAA010000042.1 GCA_947253615.1 uncultured Sutterellaceae bacterium | reverse complement strand
CCAATATGCAACGTATGCTATTTAATGCCACACACGCGGAAGAAACGCGCGTGGGCATTGTGGATGGGCAAAAGCTCATCGACATTGATATTGAGACGGCCGGTCGTGAAGCCCGCAAATCCAATATCTACAAAGGTCTTATCACCCGCATTGAACCGAGTTTAGAAGCCTGCTTCGTCGACTATGGCGAAGAACGTCATGGTTTCTTACCGTTCAAGGAAATCTCCCGCAGTTACTTCAAAGAAGGGGTTGATCCCCGCACCACCTCGATTGGGGAAGCCCTCTACGAAGGTCAAGAACTCATTGTTCAGGTCGAAAAAGAAGAACGTGGGAACAAAGGGGCAGCCTTAACCACCTACATCAGTTTGGCGGGCCGCTATTTGGTCTTAATGCCCAACAACCCTCGTGGGGGTGGTGTTTCCCGTCGTGTTGAAGGGGAAGAACGTCAAGAACTTCGCGAAGCGATGGATCGTTTAGAAGTGCCCCATGGCATGTCGACGATTGCCCGTACCGCCGGGATTGGCCGCTCCTCCGAAGAACTTCAGTGGGACTTGAATTACCTCTTGAAGTTATGGACGGCGATTTCGGATGCCGCCACGCCTCAATACGAATGGGAACACGACGTTAACGGTCGTCGTCAGACGGACATCGTCAAGGAAAACATCAAGAACGGTCAGCCCTTAAAGCGTATTAATCCAGCCCCGTTCTTAATCGTTGAAGAATCCAACTTAGTCGTTCGTGCGATTCGTGACTATTTCCAACCGGAAATTCGTGAAATCTTAGTCGACACGGACGAAATCTATGATCAAGCGCGCCAATTCATGGCACACGTCATGCCTGACATGATCAACCGTGTGAAGCGCTACCGTGAAGATATTCCGATCTTTACGCGTTTCCAGATCGAACATCAATTAGAAACCGCCTATTCGCGCACCGTGCCGTTACCCTCGGGTGGCGCCATTGTGATTGACCATACCGAAGCCCTTGTGGCCGTCGACGTGAACTCGGCGCGTTCCACCCGTGGTTCCGATATTGAAGAAACGGCCTTCCGTACGAACTGTGAAGCCGCTGACGAAGTGGCTCGCCAGATGCGTTTACGTGACTTGGGTGGCTTGATTGTCATTGACTTCATTGACATGCTTGACCCGAAGAACCAGCGTGCGGTGGAACAGCGTTTAAAGGACGCCCTTCGCTTTGACCGTGCTCGTGTTCAGATGGGCAAGATCAGTCGCTTTGGCTTGATGGAATTGTCCCGTCAGCGTTTGCGTCCGTCGCTCTCGGAAGGGAGTCATATCACCTGTCCGCGTTGTAATGGCGTGGGCGTGATTCGCGATACGGAAAGCTGCGCGTTACAAGTGCTTCGTATTCTTCAAGAAGAAGCCTTAAAGGCCCATACGGGCGCCGTGGTGGCCCAAGTGCCAGTGGACGTGGCTACGTACCTCTTAAATGAAAAGCGTAACGACATCACGAAGCTTGAAGCGCGTCATCGCATTCAAATTCTCCTCGTTCCTAACCCGCAGTTAGAAACGCCGCACTTCCACATTGAACGTATTCGTCAAGATGACGAACGCTTCGATAGCGAGCTCTCGAGCTACAAGCGTGTGGAAGAAATCGATTCCAACGAATTCAATGATCCGTACTCGCAGACCAAGGAAGAAAAGCCGGCCCGTCCGCGTCAAGTGCCCGTGATCAAGAACGTCTTACCGGATCCTGCGCCAGTTCATACCCCGAAGGAAACGACGGACAGTAAGGACGAGAAGGCCAAGGGTGCCGACGCTGCCAAGGCGGGTACGAGCGAATCCGCACCGAAGAAGAGCTTCTGGAGCCGTGTGGTGGAATTCTTCTTTGGCTCGAAGGAAGAAAAGCCTGCTGAACCGAAGAAGGACGACGAAGAAAAGCCGGGCAACAAGAAGAATCCTCGTCATCGTCGTGACAATCCGAAGGGTCGTCGCAACGATCGTCGCAATTCCCGTAAGCCTCGTTCGAACGAAGAAGCCGCTGAAAAGCCGGTAGAAGCCAAGACCGAAGAAAAGAAGCCGCGCCTCAAGAAGCCCATGGCCGTGAAGCCGCCGATGGCTGAAGATAAGCCGGTGAAGGCCAATCGTCGCCGTCGTCGTCAAAACGACGAAGACGCGCCGAAGAACACGACGGAAACGCCCGATGTGATTTCGGGTGCTGAAGTGGTGGCGCCTGAAACGAAGAGTGCTCCGCAACGTGCGCCGAAGGCTGAAAAGTTCGACAAGAACGATAAAGCTGAAAAAGCCGCGGACGTGACGGCAGCCCCTGAGGTCGAAACGCCCAACAACGAAGACGACAATGGTGAAAACCGTCGTCGCCGTCCACGTCGCCGTCGTCGCTCGCCCAAGGACGGTGACAATACCAATACGACGGACGTGCGTAACGACAATGCCGCGTCGAGTGCCCCCGCTGACGTAGCGCCGGTAGCTGAAGAAACGACGGCTGAGGCCCCGAAAGCGGCAGTAGCTCCCGTTGAAACGTGCGAAACGCTCGAACGTGTGGAAACGTGTCCGAAGGCCATTGAAGCCTTGAAGGACGAAGCGCCCGTGGCTAAGCCCACGTTAGGTCGCGAAGTGACGAACTCGGTGTCCACCGCTGAAACGAACGAAGCGCCGCTCGTTCAAGTCGAAACGGCTGCTGACAAGGCCGCGATTCAAGCCGCTTATCGTGCCCCTGAACATACGGGTCGCGAAGTGAAGGCTCAGCCGCAAGTCGAAACGGGCGCTCTCGAACAAGTGGAAACCTCGGAAAAGGCCAAGGCCTTAGCCAACGTGAACATTGCTCCGCGTATGGTCGCCCCGATGCCCGCTCCGAAGCCGCGTCGTAAGCGCGATACGATCAACCCGACGATGCGTCCTTTAGCGCAAGCCGTCTCGGGCATTGTCAACGACGTCTTACCCGTTCAATTAAATGCGAAGCCCGTGGAAGTGAAGCCCCAGGCGAGCACTGAAAAGACGGACAAGAACACCCGTACGAAGCCTGAAATGAAGGTCACGACCGGGGAAGATCACTTTGCCGCGTTGATGGAAAGTGTGGCTCGTGGCGTGTTCACGCAAGCCTGGGCTGGTTGGGCTTACAACAATAACCGTGATTTATTCATGGAAACGCTTCGTGCAGCGCATGCTCGCTTAGCGATGATTCGTACGCCCTTTAGCTTTGATTCAGCCTTGAGCGATGCGTTAGTGGTGGTGATGGCCAGTGTCATTGACAACAAGCCCGAACCCACGAACGAACCGTTTGAAGGTTACGAAGGCATTAACCTTTACTCGCTTTACAAGGCGGTCTTACACGACTATGCCTTCCAGCGTAAGAAGGCTTTGATTGCCTCGAACTTTGGTAACACCGACTACAAGAGCTTAGCGCGCTTGGATCGCTTTGAATGCGAAGCCCAGCTCTCTGCTCACAAGCATGGTTTAGAGATTATGGAAGACCTTAATCCTGAAGCCAACCGCTTGATTACGGGTGCGGTGGACTTGGATGTGCTCCTTTACACGAAGACCAAGAGCTTATACAACTTGGTTCAGAAGATGAAGAAAAAGCACAAGGGCAAGAAGGCCGAATGGCAGTTGCCGCAAGAACCGTTGACCTTACCGAGCTTTACCGAGGTGGCCAACACGCCTGAAGGTCGTGGTGACTTGTTTGTGGGGTTAGTGCTCAAGCACTATCTCTTGAAGGGTCAATGCTTATCGTTCTGGCCGGATGAAAAGATGGCTGACGTGGCTGAATGGAGTTTCTTACTCTGGCGCGCTTATCGCGATCAACCGATGGCCTTCCCGTTCAACGAACGTTTGTTCAATGCGGGGATTCGTGCCGCGATGACGATGCGTCCGAGCGTGGATTACTTCAACAAGCGTAAGGGCGATGAGTTCTACGGTTCGTTAGAAGTGTTCTTCACGGCTGCGATCGTTGACTTCTATGCTGTCACGGAAGGCTCCAAGGTTCAGTTCACGGGTCAGAATACCCCTGAAGAACAAGCCTTAGTGGCTCGCTTCTTAGAGGACGAGACGATTGAAGTTCGTAACGATGCGCTCGCTGCTCGTCTTGAAGCGCTCAAGGATTGGGATATCAATGCCTTTGATGCGTGGACGAGTGATGACGAACGTCGCTTATACGCCTTCCAATACGTCTTAGACGTGGACACCCTCAAGATTGACGCCTCGGCTTTAGCGAAATTACGCTTACCGAGCACGTTACCTGAAGGGCTCCAGATGAGCGAATTAGAAGGGATCGAAGCGCCCAAGGCTGAAGACGAAGCGGGTCCGGACGACTTTGAAGAGCTCGCGCTTGACGAAGCTGTGGTTCAACCCGTGGAAGAAACGCTTTGCGTCGTGGAAACGCCCGTTGAAACGGTTGTGACCCACACGGAAATGGTTGTCTCCCCGACGATGGACGATGAAGTGTTAACGCAAGTGCACACGTTGCCTGAATACGGCACGGTCACGAGCTATCCCGTTCAAGTCCAACCGGGTCGTGAAGTCGTTGAAAAAACCCATGAAGAAGAACAAGGGTTAGTTCAAGTCGAAACGCTCCCGGCGTTCCAAGGTCAAGGGGCCACTGTGGTTCCTACCCATGGAACGGGTCGTGAACCGCGCGTCTCGACGGCTCAAGAAGAGTCCGCCTTGATTCAAGTGGAAACGAAGCACGACTAATGGGCGAGAAGGGACTCCTCAGTGAGTCCCTCCCCCTAACGTCTACAAAAAACACCACGAGCCCCTCAAAGGCTGGTGGTGTTTTTTACCCTTAAATGAAACGTTATTAGGCTTTCGCTGTCGCTCGTGTGGCCAAGAGCGTGCCATAGCCCCAAACGACACAGGCGAGAATGGCAGAGGCCACCATCACCGCAACGTAGACCCCATCGTCCATATGCGTCACAGGCACCCACATGGCGGAGCCAAAAGCAAAGCCCGCCGTGCAAAAGGTCTGCTGCAAGCTCGACCCCAAGGCATGATGCTCAGGGAAGTCATTCATGTTGGCATTCATCATTAAGGGACTCGCCATGGCCATACCAATTTGGTAGCACATCGGACAAAGAATCAATCCCACGAGACTCGCCTTCAATAAGCTCACGATCCCAATGACGGCTGCCAGGACCATCAACCCAAGACCCACCCCCGTCATCCATTTCGAACCGTAGCGAGCCACCAAGCAGTGCGCACCGAGCGCCCCCAACGAGCTCATCGCCATCAACGGGAGCGTTTCAAAAACAAATTCCCGTTCTGACAAATGAAGCACATTAAAGGCCAAATTCACCATCCCGGCCAAATAAAGCACCGCCCCCGTAAAGCTTCCCATATGGGCAATAATCCCGCCCACAAAGCGCCAGCGCGATAACCCTTTTTTCCAAGCACCAAAAAGCACTTTAAAAGAAAACGCTCGACGTGCCGACTTCGGTAACGGATCAAGGTACAAGAGCCCAAAAAGCGCTAGTAAAATCCCCGCGTACAAAAAAAGCGAAAAGAAAATCGCGCGCCAATCAAAGTAGAACGTGATCACCATCCCGACGATGGGTGCGAGCCCCGGCGAGATCGCAAACATGGCTGTCATGAAAGAGGTCATGCGATCGGCTTTGGCCCCCGAGAACGCATCACGAATACTCGCTTGGGCCACAATGCCCCCGACACTCGCGCCAATGCCTTGGAGCGCACGGGCAAACATCAACACTTCCCATGAGGGCGAGACCGCGCACAAAAAGGACGCAAACATAAAGAGGCCCGTCCCCCAATAAATCGAGGCTTTGCGACCCACGGCATCCGAAAAAGCCCCCGCAGGGAACTCAACGCATAAAAGAAGAGATAAATCGTGAGCGTGTGCTGCACCATGGCATTGCTCACGTGAAAGGTCGCAGCAATCTCGTTATAGCTCGTCAAATAGGCACTCACACTGTAGGGGCCTAACCCCGCCATGAAGGCCAACAGGGCCACTTGCCAAAAGGGCGAATGCCCATAGCGCAGCAAGGACGCACGATTGGGCCAAACGCCCGAAGCGAAGCTCGAGGCGGCGGAGGGTGGCGTGGACGTGGACGAGGACGACGTCGAGGACGCTGCGGATCTCGAAGACTCCAGGGACGAACGGGGCATAGTTAACAGAAACCAAAGCAGATGAATTCAAAGGGGTGTCTTAATTTTAAAGCCAACGGGCGTACAATATCCGTTCATTCGTTTCAAAAAAGGGCCCTTAGCCATGGTGCGCACCCCTATTCCTTCCGTTTATCGTGGTCGATTCGCCCCGTCACCGACGGGTCAACTCCACTTGGGAAGTTTAGTGGCGGCCCTCGCGAGTTATTTAGACGCACGTAGTGCTCAAGGGACCTGGCTCATTCGCATCGAAGATATCGATCCCCCGCGTGAAATGCCAGGCGCAGCCCAACACATTTTGAAGACACTCGAAACGCTCGAGCTCGTCTCGGATGAACCCACTGTTTGGCAACACGATCGCTACGAACGCTACGAAGCCATTATGGCCTCGCTCAAAGCGCAGGGCCTTGTGTATCCGTGTGCATGCTCACGTAAAGAAATCGCCCAAGCAGCGCTGGCCAAAGGCCTTGACCCTCATGTCTATCCCGGCACGTGTCGCGATGGGCTCCATAACCGTGAAGCTCGCGCTTGGCGTTTTCGAACCCATGCCACGCCCATCACGCTCGTGGATCGATGGATGGGCCCCTATACCCAAAACGTCGAAACGGCCGTCGGGGACTTTATTTTGAAACGCGCCGATGGACTGTGGGCTTACCAATTGGCCGTCGTGACCGATGATTTAGATTCGGGCATTACCCATATCGTGCGCGGAGCCGATATCCTCGACAATACCCCACGACAAATCGCCCTCATTGAAGCCCTCAAGGGCCACCAACCCACCTACCTGCATTTACCCCTCGTTTTGAACGCCGATGGCACCAAGCTCTCTAAACAAGCAGGCGCTCAACCGCTCAATCCCGACGATTTAAAGGGGGAACTCGAACGCGCTTTTGTCCATTTGGGCTTTCCACGGATTGGGGCCGACCATTTGTCCGCCTTTTATCGTGTTGCCACGGAC
>CAMYAA010000041.1 GCA_947253615.1 uncultured Sutterellaceae bacterium | reverse complement strand
TCTACACACTGCATATCGTCGGCAGCGTCAGATGTGTATAAGAGACAGCAACGAAGGCGAAGCCATTACCGCGGGTCGTTGGGGGGTCTTTTACGCCCAAGTGCGTGGTGGCAAAGTCGTTGGCGCTCGTCCGTTCGAATACGACTATGCCCCGTCGGTGAATCTTCAAAGCTATTGCAACTTACCGTATAACCCGGCTCGTATTCGCTACCCGTACGTTCGTAAGGGCTTTTTGGAACGTGGTCCGGAATCCCGTAACGAACGCGGCAATGATGAATACGTTCGCGTCTCCTGGGACGAAGCCCTGAAATTAGCCGCTAAGCATATCGATCGTATTTATGACGATTATGGTCCTTCGGCCGTTTGGGGTGACTCCTATGGCTGGCAGTCCACGGGTAAGGTCAATGGCGCCATGTACATGACGCAGCGTTTACTCAACGCCCGTGGGGGTTATGTTGGCGCTGAAAACAACTACTCCTACGCCGCTGTGGGTCGTATGCTCCCCTACGTTGTGGGTTCGGGCGATCCGCGTTCGACCTCTTGGGAACAAGTGTTAAACCATGCTAAGCGCGTGGTGTTCTGGGGTTGCGACCCATTAATCTCCAACGATATTGACTGGTACACCACGATTCATAAGGCCATGGGCTACTTCCGTGCCTTAAAGCAAAAGGGAATCAAGACCTATCAAATCAACCCGATCGCTACCGATACGGGTGAATACATGGGCTCGGAATGGATTGCTCCGAATCCGGGGAGCGACACCGCGCTCATGCTCGGGATGATCGAAGAAGCCTTAGCGACGAAGAAAGCCGACATGGCCTTCTTACAGAAATACACCGCAGGGTGGCGCGAATTCCTCGACTACGTTGAAGGCAAGACCGACGGCGTGCGTAAGACCCCGGAATGGGCCGCCCGTCAGTGTGGTGTGGACGCTAAGACGATTCGTCGTTTGGCTCACGACATCATGGAAAACCGCACGATGCTCATGCTCGGTTGGGGTCCGCAACGTGCCCAGTACGGTGAACAGTTCCACTGGATGGCTTATGCCATGATGAGTGTCTTTGGCCAGTTAGGCTTACCGGGCGCTGGGGTGGGCTGTAACTATCACTACTCGGGTGGTGGCACGCCCTCGGGCAAGGGTCCGTTAATGCCCTCCTTGGGTTCGAACGTCAAGCCCGACAAGCCCTTTAATCAAAACTGGGTTGGCTCCAAGGTCCTCCCGGTGGCTCGCTTTGCGGACTGCTTCTTAAACCCGGGCAAGGTCATTGACTTTAACGGTGAAAAAGTAACCTATCCGCACATTCGCCTCGTCATGTGGGCGGGTGGCAATCCCTTTGGCCATCAGCCGCAAACCTTTAACGTCGAAGAAGCTTGGCGTAAGCCCGAAGTGACGATCTGTACGGATATCGTCTGGACGGCCACGGCCCGCCATGCTGACATCGTGTTCCCGGCTTGCACAACCTTTGAACACAATGACATCACGAGCATCGGGACGTACAGTAACGAAGGTTTCGTGGCGATGAAGAAAGTGATCGAACCGCAATTCGAAAGCCGTTCGGACTACTGGATTCATTCCCAATTAGCCAAGTACATGGGGATTGAAGAAGCCTTCACCCAAGGTCGCACCGAAGAACAATGGATTGAAAAGCTCTATAACGACGCGGCTCGCATGGGTAAAGCCATGGGTCAGCCCTTACCGAGCTTTAAGGAATTCTGGGACAAGGGCTATATCATGTTTGATATGGACAAGAAGAGCTTTGAATTCAATCAGTTGGGCGACTTCCGCAAGGATCCCGTCGCGCACTCTTTAGGGACCGAATCCGGGAAGATTCAGCTCTTTAGCCCGAAGGTAGCGAGCTACAACTACCCCGACTGTAAGGGTCATCCGAGCTACTTCGAACCGAGCGAAGGCGTTTTAACGGCCTCGAAGAAGGCTCCGTTAGCGGGTGTTTTAGGTAAGAGCCGCTATCGCTTACATAGCCAGCTCGACTCCACGCCGAGCCACGACTACGACTGTATAGACAATCGTGAACCGATTTTCTTAAATACGCTCGACGCGAAAGCTCGTGGCATTGTCTCTGGCGACTTGGTCTTAGTCAGTAACGAACGTGGTAAGACGATGAACGTTGCCTACGTCACCGACAAGATTAAGCCGGGGATCTTCTGCATTAAGGAAGGGGCCTGGTTTAACCCGCGCGAAACCCAAGCGGGTGTGGTGGACGTTCGCGGTTCTTCGAACTCCCTCTCGCAAGACATTCCGACCTCGCGCTTGGCGCAAGGTAACGTCTCCTCGACGTTATTGGTCGATGTGAAGAAGTGGGAAGGCGACTTGCCTGACGTCACCGTGTGGCAGCAGCTCAAGGTGAGCAACCGCTAAGGATGTGTACCCCAGGGGAGGATTGATCGTTTAGTCCTTCCCCTGTGGGGTTAAGAGCCAAACAAGCATTCGTGGATCCCCGTCAATTCAAAGACGCGGATCCACGTTTGTTATTGGGGGATAGGCGTTTATCCGCGCTCAAGGCGCAGGGACGCCATAACGGGCTCGAGCCCAATAAAAAACTCCAGTGAACCCACCTTCACTGGAGCTTTAAGCGTCATTAGTGTCCCCGGCAACCGATTCTCTTTTTTCGCTTGTATTCTTAGGAGACACCAACCCAATTACATTTTCAGTAACTTGCAGCACTCGCCTTGGGCCGTCACGGCCTTCAAATCCGTCTGATCAATGGGTTTGGATTTCGGCGTATCGACTTGATCTAACACACGTTGATCTTTGGCCTGAAGCTTGAAGCGTGCAATCACGGACTTATCTTTCTTTAAGAGCGTCACACGACCGTCTTTTTCCGTGTAATAACCCACTTCGGTTTTAGCTCCCGTGCTCTTGGGTAACCAAGCAAAGCAATGATAGTGATCCAAGGTCATTTCAACCTTGATGATCTGACCATCGGGCTCCACCACATAGCCTAACCAATGCCCTAATACGGGACTGTCAGCTCGGGCTACCGAGGCGGCCGATTCCGTCGCATTTTCCGTCGCCGCTTGCGCTGACGTCATCGTCAATGGCATTAATAACCCCATGGCACATAACGACCAGCCTAACGTTTTCGACAAAGCGTTCATGAACTCACTCTCCTTGGATCAACAATTCCTTGGGCTATGGCGTGACCCTCCAGGGAAGAGCCATCGTAACAGTCCTTGACGAAGAAGGTTAACTCCGAAAAAATCACGCTAAGAGGCTTGGTCTTAACCGTGAATCAACCTTCCTATTTCTGAAAAATGATAAATTCTCGATATTATCCAAACCTTATTTCTCGTCCTAAATCGCGGAGCATTGCCTCCCGAAAAACCCCACCTTGACGAGGTGAAATGCTTCGAGTTTTGTCCCTTTAAGAAGCCCCACTCCGTGGGCGGCAACCCGCCCCTAGCGGTCAAGCAACGCTCAGTGCCCCATCGTCCGCCCAGGGGTCCTTCAAAGCACTAGCGTCTTCGTGACGGATCCTTCCTGAGCGCACCCAACGCTCTGAGTTTCTCCCCCCGATGTCTTGCGAGCCAGCTGGCCCCTCGTTGGACCGTTGTTTCTCGTTTCCAAGGTCCGCCCCCAATTGGATTGGGGGTTTTGATGCGCTCTAGGAGAGCCCTTCGCTGTTTCTCGCCCCTCCTTTCCCTCACAACGCCGTACAATACCCGTGAAGCCCTATAGCGAGAAGAGACGCTATCTCTCACCGCGAAGGCGCTCCCCCATTGGCCACTCACCTTAGGAGCTAGAGCACACCATGCTTCCTCACGTTCGCATTATCAGTACTGGCGGAACCATTCTTAGTGAAGGCGCCCATGACGATCAACTCGACGGCTATGCGTTGTCGGGCCTTTCGGCTGAAAGTCTTCTCGCAGGTCTCCCTTCTCTCCAAGGTCACGTGAATGTGAGCGTTGACTCGCCCGTTCATATCGATTCGAGTGCCATGACAAGTGAAGCTTGGAAAAAGATCATTCGATCGGTGGAAGCCGCGGTTCATGATCCTGACGTTAACGGCATTGTGCTCATGCACGGCACCGACACCCTCGAAGAAACCGCCTTTATGTTGACGCTGCTTTTCGCGCCCGAAAAACCCATCGTCATGACGGGGGCGATGCGTCCGGCCTCGGCCCTCTCGGCCGACGGGCCCATGAATCTTTATAACGCGATTAAAGTCGCTCTTCACGAGCGTGCCCCCTTGGGCGTGAGTGTCTTAATTAACGACGAGCTCTTCCCAGGACACAGCATTACCAAGGCCCATCCGACCTTAGTCAATGCCTTCACGAGTCCGACCGGACAAAAAGTGGGCTTGATGGCGGCAGGGGAATTTGTTCCCAATGGGGATTTGCAAAGTCCCCTCACCGGAATGTTTTCCGCCCATCGTGAACGCTGTTTAAACGCGCCCGTCTGGGCTCGCGTGCCCGTCGTCACTTCTCACGTCGATGACGATGGCGCATTAATCGACGCACTCGTTGCGGCTAAAGTTCCGGGCTTTGTCTACGCGGGCACCGGCAACGGCTCCGTCCACGAAGGTGCCAAGGCCTCGTTACTCAAGGCTCAAGCCGCTGGCATCATCGGGATTCGAGCAAGCCGTGTAGCGCGAGGCGTTGTCACCCCAGGCAATACTTTGGGCCAAGAAACGGGCCTTTTATGCGCTGGCCCCTTAACCCCCTGGCAGGCCCGCACGTTCTTACAAATTGCCCTCACCTCGGGGGTCACCCGCGCCCGACTCGAGCAGCTCATTAACGCGCGTTAAAGCGAAGGTTACCCTCAACAAAAAAGGCGCCGCTAGACTTAAGCAAGCGACGCCTTCTTTTTTACTTTTCAATCCCGAACGAGACTTAATTAACTAAAACCAACCTTAAAACTGAGTAACGAGTTTCTCCGGATTAAAGCTAGTTTTGACGCTTTGTTTTCCACAAGTGTGAATTTTCCAATTCAACTTTAATGGTATCTTCATGATGATAATTCACCCCTTTCGAGAGGGTTAATGTCACGAAGTCATTTTGACCAAAGGTCACGCGAGAACCGGTCTCGAATTTTACATCATGATTAATCCCATAGAGGGCCAAATCATAGAAGCAGTTCATCACTTCACTGGGTTCACAATCAAAGACAGGGACTTCGAATTCAGGATATCCAAAGTCACGCATACCCACGGTGTAGGCCCCGTAGCCTGTTTCGCCCTTAAAGACACCGACCCAAATCCACAACGGGATCGGGAGGTAATTATCCTGAAGGGGCTTCACCCACAATTGAACTTCACGGAGTTCGCGCAGGACCCCATGGTCGATCACAGCAATCGCATTGGGCTGATAAGTTAAGGCCAACATCACTTTCGAAAAGAGCATGCCCTGATCTTTTACGCTCATCGCTTGTAGCGCATCGTTATGCACACTGCGATAACGAATAAGGACCGCATCCCGATGAGCAGCAGCTGCCGCACTTGCCCCAGCCCAACGATAGTTTGTCACTGCCAATTGCTGAGCAAGCTCTTCTTTGACGGTCCCGAATTGCTGTTCGACTTCAACGATCACATCGTTGACACGCATTTCGACAAAGCCTTCGTTGCGATACTCGAGCGTGGCGTCCAACCCCCACAGTGTCTTCATCTGTTCGATCATGGCCTCCGGATCCCAAACGTTATCTTTGAGCAATAGGATGGCCAAGAATGGACGTCGTAAGGTTTCGGGATTGTCCTTGAGATGAATTTCTTTTTCGAGAGCGAGCTTAAAGCGTTTGGCGCCCTCGTCCTCAGGATCCATCTTCAGCCAAGCCTCTGCCCAAGGCATGGCGTCTTGTGGACGATCAAGCCAGAAGTAGCCGTGCGCAATCCACTGGAGCCACTCCACCGAGTGCTGGCCTTCTTCTTCGAGGGACTGCAAATGCGAAATCGCCTTCATTAAGAGGACTTCTTTTTCTGGCCCCATTTTGTTGAGCATCGCCTTGTTCATTAATAGTCGAGCGTAGAGCACTTCTAAGTCAAAGTCTCGTGCGGCTGCGGGGACGGCCTGAACCCAATGTAACGAGGCGTCGCTGTGGATAGCTTGGGCATATTCTTCCAAACGCTTAAGCACGTTTTCTTTGGTCTCCGGGGTGTAACTCGGCAAATCCAGTGCCGGGGCCGAGGAAACCACGTCGGTATTGATCGCATTGGTGGGCTTTACGTCGGACCTAAAGGGTTGGAAATAAAATTCCGAAAACGGTTGCTTAGCCGCCCACGTCATCACGGTCTCGATCATGGGTTCGATTTCCCAAGCGATCACGTCCACATAATTAAAATTAACGCCCGTGGCTTCGCCGACCACACTCACATTGGTATCACCAAGGTCACTCAACAAATGACGCAGCTCACGCTGATAGCGTTCTTGAGCCTTCATTTGTTCCTCAGGTGAAAGTTCTGCAAAGCGATACGCAAAAAAGCCCGGCGTGACACGATCGGCCATCATCATTTCCATGGCCTCCGTATCGCCCTCGTCGTAATCTTCGACGAGCCAAGGACACGATGTGCTCCCAAAGACGATATCGCGACGAAGCGGGAAGTCGCTGTCCGTGGCAGCCTTGCCTTGATAGTCGGTAGTTTCTTTGAGCCAAGCGTCGTTCTTCACATCGATATTGCATCCCAGAGCTTCAAGCGCTTGCGGCAATTCCCTGACCCACGTGCTCTCACCCTTCAAGGGGACGTTGGACCAAAAGACGTGACGAATGCATTTGGCAAAGAGAGACTCACCCAATACTGCCTTAATTGCCTTTTCAGCCATCCAAAAGAGCATGGGCTCGTCCAACCCAAGCGCCTCTTTCGTCTCCATTAACGAGGCCCAATAAACCGTGACATCCACACGACCCAACGGCGTTTTCTTGAGCGAGAGTTGACAATCCTTCAACGCCGCCAAAGGCCCTTCTTGGGCGTCGATATCCTCAGTTCGTGGGACTTCACCCAGGGTGATATCCCACTTTTCTAAGAGAGATTCGGGGCAAAGTGCCACGAAGGCCTTTAACTGTCTCTTATACACATCTGACGCTGCCGACGATATGCAGTGTGTAGATCT
>CAMYAA010000040.1 GCA_947253615.1 uncultured Sutterellaceae bacterium | reverse complement strand
ATGAAGCGACAACTAAAGCAGATCTGAAAGACGAAACCAAAGCTGATGGTAACGGCTCTACTGTTAACGTTAAAGGCGTAGAAGTCGCTACTCAGGCCTTGAATTCGACCCATGGTGGTCATATTGAGGTCAATGGTTCAGGTGATAAAGGCGTGACGGCTGCTTCAGTTTCAGCGACGGATGGTGGTTCCTTGGTTGCTGTGAATACAGCAGGCACGGGTCCAGCGACGGTTACTGGTATTACATCTGCTCAGAATGGCGGTACCGTTAATATCGGCAATGAAGCGACAACTAAAGCAGATCTGAAAGACGAAACCAAAGCTGATGGTAACGGATCTACTGTTAACGTTAAAGGCGTAGAAGTTGCTACTCAGGCTTTAAAAGCGTCCGATGGTGGTCATATTGATGTCAATGGGAAAACTGTTGGCACGAAAGATATTAATGCTGATAACAAGTCAGAAGTAACGGTAGCTGGTCAGACGACTACAACTCAAGCAGTGACAGCTCAACATGGCTCGCAAGTTACAGTTACCGGCACTGATGGGTTAACGGCAGGGGCGGTTATGGCAACCAATACTGATCCTGCGTCTGATACGCTTTCGATAATTAAGCTTAACGCTAATAACGAAGCTGGCGCGGTCACTACGGATGCCATTACCTCGAATGACGGCTCAACCGTTGAAGTGGGTAATGCTCAAAGTGAAAGTGTTACCACCCAAGCTTTATTAGCAGATAAAACGGGGAATATTGTTGTGAAGGCTCAAACGACCACCACAACAACGGTCACTGCACATAATGGTTCGAAAGTTAACTTATCAGGTTCGACGAAGTTAGCGACTAAAGAAATCACTGCAACTGATTCGAACACGGAAGTTAAGCTTAATACGAATGATGAAGTTGGCCCTGTTACGACTAAGGCAATTAGCGCTAGTGCAGGTGCTAAAGTCACCGTTGGCAATGCCAATAGTGAGTCCGTCGCCGTTGATGGGAACTTAACCTCCACAGGTGAGGGTTCTGCCTTGACGCTCGCTGGTAAGAAATTAACTGCGAACGATGTTAAGGCCTCAGATAATGGCAAGATCGCTTTAAATGGCGGCGTTGTGAATGTGAATGATGTTACGGCTGAATCAGGGGGCTCCGTTGATATTACGGGTGAAAGCGCCACGATTAACTCGATCACGCAAAATGGCGGTACGGTCACGGTGGGTACGAAGACGGCCAAAATAACTAATGTTGCCTTGAAAGACACCAAGTTAGATTTGGGGGCAGGTAATAAGACAACGATTGAGTCTCTCACCGCAGATAACTCAACAATTGCTTTCTATTTGGACAGCGATCCTCAAAATTCGGCACTTTTAACGTTGACGAACGCACCGAATTCAACCTTAAACGCCGAGTGGCTTGATAAAGACCATACGCTTGGGTTGGTTAAGACGTTAACGGACAATAAGAAAGCTAAGAAAACCCCGGTGCAAATCCCATTTGCAGTCGTGCAGAACCCAGGCACTGTCGATGCCTTTAAGGTTGGCTCTTGCCCAATTATTCGAGGCTTTGGTCAAGGTGAGTTAAAGATCAAGAAGCAAGAGGTTGCCAAGGCTTCAGAGGTTGATAAGACATTCTTAAATGGTGCAGCCTCCGGGGAGTATTACTACGCGGCGCTCTCTGCACTCGACCTTAACCTCAATGCGCAGGCACGCTTAAACTCGGCTTTAGGGTTAGGTCATACCATGGCTACCGACATGATTGACTCGGTTCGCGCGAGCGTCCTTGCGAATCGTTACGGCTCTGTTCAAAAGGATGCTTGGGCAACTTATGAGCACAATCATTTGAAGAACGAAGGCGCTAAGGCCAATACCGATCGTTTAGAAGCAGGCTTCACATTGCCAGTGCGCGTCAGTTACGGCACGCACAACGTCGGTCTCTCGGTGATGACTTACCGCGCTAAGGGCCAACTCTCCTCTGTGGCGAGTAGCTTAAAGTCGGACGTCACTGCAGTTAGCTTGAACGATACGCTCTTCCGCACGAACGGTCAGTACGTTAACTTGGTGGCGCGTTTTGGTCGAATCAAGAACACCTTCAATTACGATAACGATGGTGATACCTTGAATACGTCCTACACGACACCGTTCGCTACCTTGAGCGCTGAAGTGGGCCAACGCTTTGACCTCAATAGCTTCTATGCAATCCCACAGGTGCAGTTGCAGTACACCTACACGAAGGGAAAGACCACGTCCTTGGGGGATGACGTCACCATGACGTTAGGCGCTAACCATGCGCTTCTCGGTCGCTTAGGGGGCTTGGTGGGCAAGAAGTTCGCTCTAAAGCATGTCGGTCTCGATGCTTACGCAACGGCCGATTTGATTCAGTCCTTCGCGGATAAACAGTCGGTCAATATCGCGGGTTCGGGTAACTTTGATTGGAAGATCAAAGATAAGAGCACGACGCCTCGCTTGGGCCTCGGTGTGAACGCTACGTTCGCTAAGAACCTGCGTGGTTACGCACAGGTCAATACGCGATTTGGCGCGGATAACGCCCGTAATAACGAAGTGAAGCTCGGCTTGAGTTATCGCTTCTAAGCGTAGAAGGTCCTGCCTTTGGGAGAGTGTTTTTAACGATGCTCTCCCAACCTTTATGGGCAAAAAAAGTAAGGCCTGGGTGAATCTCTTCACCGAGGCCTTTATTCTTCCGAAAGGGCTCAGATTAAACAATGGCCTTAAGGGCTTCGTTAATCTCTAACCATTGCATCTCTAACGCTTCTAATTGCGCCTTTACTTCCCCATGGTTTTTGGCCACGTCCGCTTGTTCTTGTGCACTCGCTTCGGTGTAAAAGAGGGGATCGGCTAAACGCTCGTCCAAGGTTTTGAGGGTGTCTTGCGCTTGGCTTAACGCTTTTTCCACCTCGGCTAATTGCTTTAAGAGCGGCTTCTTGAGTTGCGCAATACGCTGACGCTCTTGCGCTTCTAATCGACGCGCTTCTTTCTTATTGATCGAGGGTTCGGCATCTTTTTCTTTTTGGGCTTTGTCGAGCTGCTGTATCTCACGACGATGCGCTAAGACCAACTCGGCATAGTCATCCAAGTCCCCGTCATAGGGCTGAACAACCCCATCGTGTACCAAAATTAATTGTTCCGTCGCCGCACGTAATAAATGACGATCATGCGAGACAATCAATACCGCCCCTTCAAAGGTCGATAACGCAATGGTTAACGCCTCACGGGTTTCCATGTCTAAATGGTTGGTCGGTTCGTCCAATACCAATAAGTTCGGCTTGGCCCACGCTAAAAGCGCTAAGGCTAAGCGGGCTTTTTCACCCCCGGACATGGGACCCACTAAACTCGTGGCAAAGTCCCCCGAAAATTTATAGGTCCCTAAGTAATCACGCAACTCCTGCTCACGCGTATCGGGCGCCAAGCGACGTAAGTGCTCTAAGGGCGTTTCGTCCTTACGCAGTTGATCGAGCTGATGCTGCGCAAAGTACCCAATCGACAGACCTTGCCCATCACGAATGCTCCCGGCTAAGGGCTTTAATTCACCCACTAACCCTTTCACTAACGTGGACTTACCTGCGCCGTTCACCCCGAGAACCCCAATGCGCTCACCCGAGCGAATGGAGAGGGTGACATCGCGTAAAACCACCGTCTCGCCATAGCCTAACGCCATTTGATCCGTGTCGATTAAATGCTCAGGAAGACGCTCTGGCGTTGCGAATGCAAAACGCCATTCGCGTTTGGCACGCACGGGCTCAACCGCCGTGAGCTTTTCTAACATCTTTAAGCGCGATTGCGCCTGACGGGCTTTGGTAGCCTTCGCACGGAAGCGTTCCACAAAGCTCGTTAAATGCTTGGCCTTGGCTTCGTAGGCTTTGGCTTGAGCGTCTTGTAAACGTAACTTCTCAATGCGCTGCGCTTCAAAGTGCGAATAGTTCCCCGAATAGCGATTAATCGTTTCGTCCTCAACCGACCAAATCGTCCCAACCACACGATCTAAGAATTCACGGTCGTGACTGATAATCACCATCGTCGCACGTACCCCCTTGAGCCAGTTTTCTAACCAAATCAAGGAGTCAATGTCTAAGTGGTTCGTCGGTTCGTCGAGCAGTAAAAGTTCCGCCGGACTCAAAAGTGCTCGCGCAAGCGCAATACGATTGCGCCACCCGCCCGAGAAATCGCGGACCGTGCGCGTAAAATCCTCTTCTTTAAAACCCAACCCCATCAACACGTTTTTCGCTTGGGCTTCAATGGCGGGTTCATTGAGTTCCGCTAAATTGGCATGCGCTTGCGCTAAACGCATTGGATCGGCCGCAGGGTCGCTTTCCAATTGCGTCACGAGCGCTTTGGCCTTCACCCACGGGGCATGACCGGCCATCACGGTATCAATCACGTTTTTATCGAGCTCGGTAAAGCTCTGTGCCACGTGAGAGACACGCTCAAGGTTTGGAGTTTCTAATTCGCCCGCTTCAGGACTTAATTCGCCCAAAATGGCCGCAAAGAGGGTTGATTTACCACAGCCATTCGCACCCACTAACCCAATACGTTCATTGGGCGAGGCTAAAAGATTGACATTGTCGTAAAGCACCCGAGTTCCTCGGGCAAGTTTCAAACCGGTTAAGCGAAGCATTTGATGAGGCGAAAAATACGTTGGTTTTAAAAAAGTCGAAAATTCAAAAAGGGCGAAAGGAAAAAAAGAAAGGGGGCCAATGGAGTCCCCTCTCTTTGGATGCTTTGGGAGAAAACCCTTTTAGTGGGCGTTATTCCCCAAAGTATTCGTCCAAGTCTTCTTTGGTGACCATGAAGACTTGATCATCCCCGCCCGAGGTGCTCAACCACGTAAACGGTAATTCAGGGAAGAGGGCTTCACAGAATTGAGCATTGTCACCCAATTCCACAATGAGCATCCCACCGTCGTTTAAGTGATGACGCGCTTCAGGTAACATGCGACGAATCACATCCATCCCATCAATCCCTGCGCCTAACGCTAAGGCCGGTTCATGACGATATTCCGCCGGCAGGGCTTGCATGCTTTCTTCCGTGACATAGGGCGGATTGGAAATAATCAAGTCGAAACGACGACCCTGAAGATTTTCAAATAAGTCCCCTTGAACGAGTTCAAGCGTTTCGTCCATGCCGTAGTCTTTGCGATTGATCTTCGCCACTTCTAAGGCGTCTTCAGAAATATCAGCGCCCGTCACTTGCGCGTTCGGGAACGTTCCTTGGGCCAAAATGGCTAAGCAACCCGAGCCCGTGCAAAGGTCTAAGACCGAATTGACTTCGTAGGGATCCATCACCCAGGGGGCGAGATCCTCTTCTAAAAGCTCAGCAATAAAGGAACGCGGAATTAACGCACGTTCATCAATGTAAAAACTGTGACCCGTTAACCACGCTTCACGAAGTAAATAGGCTGACGGGGTTTTATTGTGCACACGACGGTCAATTAAATGCACTAAACGGGTTAATTCGTTGTGCGTTAAATTGGCATCGTAAAACGTTTCGAAATGCTCGAAGGGTAACTTCAACCCGCGGCAAATTAAGAACGTGGCTTCATCCCAGGCGCTCGGAGAACCATGACCATAGCTCAGTTCGGCAGCCTCCATTTCCGTAATCGCCCAGCGAAATAAATCGCGAACGGTTTTAAGGTTGTGGATGGGATCGTCAAGAAGCGGCGCGATTTCGTACATGGCGTCTCCAGATAGGCAAAGAGGGTGTGTGGCTTCATTCAGAGGATGAAGCACGACAGTTAAAATTTTTAAGGTGCATCATTATAACCCAAGGCTTTGTGGAAACGGTTGGTTTGAAGGGCAATGCATTGCTATCAACCCAGTGAGATTTCGGTACAATACTCGTTGAGTTTGGGCGTTCTTCTAGCCTATTGTCTATCTTGTGTATCTAAGGGTTTCGCCCGCATTGGGAGTGTATTTTGCGTCTTCGTCAGATCAAGATCGCAGGCTTTAAAAGTTTTGCAGATCCGGTCCTTATTGAACTCGACGAACCCGTCGTCGGGATTGTCGGCCCTAATGGGTGCGGCAAATCCAATATCATCGATGCGGTCCGCTGGGTCTTGGGCGAGGCGCGAGTCGCGGAATTGCGCGGCTCAAGCTCCATGAAGGAGCTTATCTTCGCAGGGAGTTCGGGGCGCAAGCCCATGGGGCGCGCGAGTGTCGAACTCACCCTTACCAATGAAGACGGTACCTTAAAGGGCCCTTGGGCGAGCTATGCGGAAATTTCCGTTAAGCGCCAAGTCATGGGCGAAGGTCAATCGACTTACTTTATTAATGGTCAAGTCGTGCGTCGTCGTGATGTGCAGGAAATCTTTTTGGGCACGGGCTTGGGACCTCGCTCCTACGCCATCATCTCTCAAGGGATGATCGCAAGCTTTGTGAAAGCGCGTCCGGAAGAACTCCGTCAGTACCTCGAAGAAGCCGCCGGCGTCTCCCTCTATCGTGAACGTCGTCACGAAACGGAAAACCTCTTAGCCTCCACGCGCCAAAACCTCGAACGTGCGCAAGATTTGCAGCACGTGAAAGAGGAAGAACTCGTGCGCCTGGAGGCCGAAGCGGCCGTGGCCCTGGAGTGGCAACGCTTAAATAAAGAACGCTTAGAAACCGAATCGCTCTGGTACTTCTTACAGTACGAAGACGTCCGTAAGAGTCTCAATAAACTTGAATCCGAAATTGCCGAAATTGAGGCGCAACTCGCCCAAAAGCATCGTTTGATTCAAGAGCACGAGCAGCAGCTCCCCACGTTAAAAGCCGAGCGCGAAGCCGCACAGACGGCCGCGGGGCAAGCCCAAGCGCAATTGCGTGAAGCGGAACGCCACTTAACCCTCTTTGAAGGGGAGCGTAAACGCATTATTGATCAGCGCGCTGAAAGTGAAACGGTGATCAAAGAAACGCAAAGTGCGATTGAACAGAAAACCCAAGAATTTAACGATATCGAGGCTAAACTCGCCGGGCTTGAAACCCAGTGTCGAGCACTCAATGATGCGCTTGAGGGGTTACAGGATGAGGCCGAGGCCTATGCTGAAACGCTCTTTGAAAAAGAAGAGGCATTAGAGAAAGCCCAAGACTCCTATGAGGCGCAACGCCAACGAGGGGAACGCGCTAATCACGCGAGTATTGAAGCCAAGAATCACCATGCCGAACTCGAGCGTCGTTTGGCCGACTTAAATCGTCGTTTAAGTCGACTCGATATGGA
>CAMYAA010000039.1 GCA_947253615.1 uncultured Sutterellaceae bacterium | reverse complement strand
CCTTAATGTAGGGCGGTAGATTGTTACTGGATTGATCGATACTGCTTCCTAGCCAATCGTAATGATTCCGAAACCACTCGTCTTCTACTATTTCTCGGTGAAGCTCTTTGGTTATAGTTTCTAAGGTTAATTCATTTCTGAGGCTAGGAGTTGTAATTTTTTCGATACTGGGGGTAGTCGCATTAAACTCGTGGATTGACTGGCTGTTTTTTTGAGACGAGAACGTAATATCAAACTTCGGTGGCGTTTCGGGGGAAGATAACGGAGGAGTTGGTTTTGCGAAATTTAGTTCAATCGGGATAAAGCGAGGGGTTGGTTGATCGATTACTACATCGTTGTTTTTATTGTGAACGATGTTTTTTTGCGAAAATAGCTTAAATCCTCGCCGCGCGCATGGGTTCGTCCAAAACTCATTAACCCATAGGTTTGAATTGATCGCGCGATCGGTTTGAGGGCCCAAATGCCTGAGAAATTATCATAGGCCGGTATAGCTCCATAATGCTGGGCTAGCCAAAGCTTATAAGCATTGACGTCTTGTATGGAAAACTCATTAGTATCAGCGGCTTGAACGTTTAAGCACAAAAGACTAAAGAGACTAAGTGCGCTCATGACACGAGCGGCTTTTTTCGGGAACGAGGTTTTGGACATGACGGTCACCCCTACTCAGAGTCGGATAGTGTGATGACTGTTTTTAAAACTCGGATATTGATTATTAACAGAAAAACATAAGTAGAATATCGAAGTAATTAAAAACAGAAATATTTATTTTCATTATATTTTCTTGGGGGTAAGAAATGAATCTATCAATTCTTGGTGAGCAGGTTTTTTAGGGTTAAAACTAACTAATGAAAACCCTAGTGCTAGTAATTGTTTGAATTGTTATTTCGGAATTCTTTTTAACTTTTTAAGTTAATAGAACATAATCGTATCATTTGATTATTGGACTGCAGCGGAGAATCTGGATAATGGCAAGTCGTCCGAAAGAAGAGAATAAATACAGAGGGCGATTTAGAAAAAGCGAGTATTTTGGGATTGAAATGTCCCGTGTGGTCAGAGACATAAAAACCCAGATGACGTTCGTCATCTGGGTTGATAGTGGTGGAGGTGGCGGGAGTTGAACCCGCGTCCAGAAACCTTTTTCCGCCGGATCTACATGTGTAGCTACATCACTTAGATCTTATCAAGCACCCTGCCAAGTAGCGGGCCTATGCTTGACCAGTCCTCTTAGTTTCGAGTGCGCACCGAAGACACTTACGCACTCTAGCCTTTGTTAAGATGAAGCTAGATCCCAGCCCAAAGGCGAACTAGGTGTAGCTCCCCGCAATTAAGCAGCGAGGGCGAAACGCTTGTTGTTGGCGTTTATATTTTTTGCAGCTGATTTACGAGGTGACTGCACCTCGACATGCACCGTACAGCGTCCGCGTCCCTGTCGAAACCAAGGCACCCCCGTATTCTGTATAGTCTGATGATTATACCTGAATTGTGCGCACTCCGAAGAAATTCTCCCAAAACGGGGAGTGATTCCTCGAGCTTGAATTGCGTTTAGTCGCGCTTGAGCGCATCAACCCATGCTAAGAGATCCTGCGGCGTTTTGGCGACATAGTCCGCCCCCGAGCCTTGTAAGGAGTCGGCACAGTACCCCCAGGCTACTAAGGCCACCGGCATCGGTACACGTTGAGCGGCCACAATGTCACGATAGTCATCCCCAGCATAGCAACACGCACTCGGGTCGATTCCTAACTTGTGCGCGGCTAAAAGAAGACCCGCAGGATCAGGCTTCATGGCCGAGCCTTCAGTATCACTCCCGACAATGACGTCGAAATAGGCGTGAAGTCCGAGTCCCTTTAAGACTTCATGGGCAAAGCGCTCGACTTTGTTGGTCATCACACCACAACGAATGCCTTGAGCACGTAACGTTTCTAAGAGCTCAACAATCCCGTCGAAAACCCGACTTTTGTCTACGCAGTTGGCTTGGTAAAAATCAAAGAATTGCTGACGAAGTTTGGGATAGTGCTCGTCTTCGGGTTTAATGCCAAACGCTTTGCCTAATAAGCCTGGCGCCCCTTTGCTCGCATAAGGAATTAAGCTCTCGGGGTCCATGGGTTCAAAATGATTGACTAAACGAACACGGTTGACTGCCGCCGCAAGGTCAGGGGCGGTATCGACAAGCGTTCCATCAAGGTCAAATAAAAAACACTGACAAGTCATCTTTATTAAAACAAAAAATTAACCCCCGAATAAAAGCATCCGGGGGTTGATCGAATAATTAGCACGAACGCTTAATTATTAGTTGGCTTGACGCGTACCGATCACTTCAACCACGGCACGACGGTTAGGCGCTAAGCATTCAACGAGCTGAGCCTTCGTCTTGATTTGGCCGTTCTTGGAAGGATTCGGGCAGTCAACGACAGGGTCAGCCTTGCCTAAACCTTCGGTCTGGATCACGCCAGCGGGCACACCCTTGGATTCAAGGTAAGCCTTAACAGCGGCAGCACGTTGGCTAGAGAGCTTCATGTTGAAAGCTTCGGAACCGATACGGTCGGTGTAACCCGTCGCCATGAAGACTTCGATCTGAACACCAGCGAGCTGGGAAACGAGGTCATCAAGGATTGCCTTGGCATCGTCACGAAGCGTGGCCTTGCCAAAAGCGAAAAGCGTGTCAGCAGCAAGGGTAATCTTAGCAACCGACTGAACAGCAGGCTGAGCGGCAGGAGACGGAGCGGCACAAGCAGCCTTGTCAAGGATGTCGGCGTCGCAAGCGCAACCGTCACCCTGTTGGCCTAAAGCTTCTGCGAGAGCAGGAGTCCAGTAGCCAGTGTGCCAGCAAAGACCGTAGTTGCTCTTAACAACCTTACCGTCCGTGGAGTGAACATAAGGGTTCTCAGCAGCGAAGGCGGAACCGGCGAGCATCATTGCAGCGACAACGCCACAGATCTTTAACGAAGTTTTCATTGTTGTAGTCCTCAAATAGTTCGAAAGCAGGCATTAGCACACTTGAAAAAAGCACAATGCTTCTTCTTTGAGTTAACGCCGCCTACCAAAACTTGAATCGTTTTCACCGGTTTTAGACTTTCATTAAGCCTTAAACCAAAGTTGGAGAAACGACAAAGCATGAGCATTGTACTTGGCAATGCCCACGGTCGCTTTAATTTTGGCAGATTATGAACGTAAATGCTAGCGCATAAGGCCATTTTAATAACCTCATAAGAAAGCTAACCCCTTGATAGACTTAGGTTTGTGTGGTTTTTTGACTATATTCGGAAATACACAAAACATTAAGAAACAACAGCGCTGTGGTCGAAAAACTACATAAAAAAGTCGCTTTTCACCCTTTAATCATAGATTTTGTATAAGAGTGTCATTAGGAAAGTTTAAAAAGATTAGTAAGCTCGGGTAATTAGCCAGGGAAGGTTAGCTCGAAGGGTGCGCTAGAAGTGTTAAAATTAAATAATTTAGCGTTGAATCATTGTGTATCGCGCATAGAACCATTATTAGCTAGCCATTGCGCCTAGAGTGAATTGAACTCTAGGGAAGACGGAAACAAGGAACTTTTCATGGACGATAAAGACAATAAGGAAGAGCTTAACGAGATGAACTCTGAGGCTGAGGCCACAGCTCCTGACAATGAAGGAGAGGAGAGCTCATCTGCGTTATCGATTGCTCAGGAGTTATTACCTGTCGCTGTCGAAGAGGAAATGAAACGCTCTTATCTCGATTACGCCATGAGCGTGATTGTGGGGCGTGCTCTTCCGGATGTGCGTGACGGTTTAAAACCGGTTCATCGTCGTGTACTTTACGCAATGAATGAATTGCGTAACACCCACAACAATCCCTATAAGAAAGCCGCTCGTGTGGTCGGGGACGTGTTGGGTAAGTACCATCCTCACGGGGATAGCGCAGCCTATATGACAGTGGTCCGTATGGCTCAGCCCTTCTCGTTACGTTACCCGTTGGTTGACGGGCACGGTAACTTCGGTTCGATTGACGGGGATAGCCCCGCCGCTATGCGTTATACCGAAGTGCGCTTGGAAAAGATTTCCAATGAGGCCACGGCCGACATTGATGAAGAAACGGTGGACTTCGTTCCGAACTTCGATAATTCGGAAATGGAACCGACGGTTTTACCGACGCGTTTGCCGATGTTGATGATTAATGGCTCCTCGGGGATTGCAGTTGGGATGGCTACAAACATTCCGCCTCATCACTTGGGCGAAACCATTAATGCGTGCTTACATTATTTGCATCATCCCGATTGCACCGTCGACGATTTGATTACGCACGTGCCAGCGCCTGACTTCCCCACGGGTGGGATTATCTTTGGTTTAAGCGGCGTTCATCAGGGTTATCGCACAGGGCGTGGTCGTGTGATCATGCGTGCTCGTACGCATTTAGAAGACATGAGCCGCGATCGTGTGCGTATCGTTGTGGACGAAATTCCCTACATGGTCAACAAGTCCGTGTTAGTGGAAAAGATTCATGAACTCTCCCGCGATAAGAAGATTGAAGGCATTGCGGATATTCGTGACGAATCGAGTCAGACGATCCGTATTTGTATCGACTTAAAGCAAGGCGTCATGCCCGAAGTGGTTTTAAATAACCTTTTCAAGATGACCCAAATGCAAGAAAGCTTTGGGATGAACATGGTGGCCTTGGTCGATGGTCAGCCCACGCTCTTAAACTTAAAGCAGTTGATTGTTCACTTCGTGGCTCACCGTCGTGAAGTGGTGACGCGTCGTACCGTCTTCCGTTTAGGTCGCCATCGTGTGGCAGGTCACTTATTGGAAGGCCAATCGGTCGCACTTCACAATATTGATGAATTTATTCGCATTATTCGTGGGGCTCAAACGCCAGAAGAGGCCGCACAAGCCCTCTACGAACGTGGCTGGCCAGTGCATTTGGCGGACTTCTTGATGAAGCGCTCCGCGGAGGAAAAGCGCCAGTTCTATCCGGAAGATATGGATCGCACGCGCGGTATTTGCGACGATGGTCTTTACTATTTAACCCGTCCTCAAATTGACAATATCTTGTCGATGAGCTTACGTCGTTTGACGAACCTCGAACAAGATAAGATCTTTGGCGACTATGAAAAGGCGATGCTTGCGATTGCGGATTGCTTGGATATTTTGGCCAAGCCCGAACGCGTCAACGCCATCATTGGGGATGAACTCACGGCCATTCGTGAAGAATATAACGACGAACGTCGTTCGACCATCGATTTGATGGGAGATCCCAATTTCGATAAGCGCGATTTGATCCCGCAACGTGATATGGTCGTGACCTTATCGCGCTCGGGCTATATCAAGAGCCAAGAATTGGCCGACTACGAAGCGCAGCATCGTGGTGGTAAGGGCCGTAAGGTGCAAGAAATGACCAAGGATGACGAGGTCAACGAGCTCTTTATTGCCAATACGCACGATATCATCATGTGCTTCTCGACGGCGGGTCGAGTTTATACGATTGACGTCTTTGACTTACCCGAAGGGAAGTCGAGCGCACGTGGTCGTCCGATTGTGAATCTCTTGCCGCTCGAAGAGGAAGAAAGCATTTCCTTTATCTTGCCGGTGAAGAGTTTGGATGACGATGATCACTTCGTCTTTATGGCCACCGAAATGGGGACCGTGAAGAAGACGCAACTCTCGGCCTTTAAGCATTGCCGCACCAAGGGGGTGATCGCTACCAACTTGGATGAGGGTGACCATCTCATTGGGGTGGCCGTCACGGACGGGGCTCATGATGTGATGCTCTTTAGTGATGCCGGTAAGTGCGTTCGCTTTGACGAAAACGATGTGCGTGCCATGGGCCGTACGGCTCGCGGTGTACGCGGGATGACCTTGGAAAAGGATCAGAAGTTAATCGCCTTGTTGGTAGCACAGTCCGAAGAACAGTACGTCTTAACGGCGACGGAAAATGGCTATGGTAAGCGTACGCTTGTCTCCGAATACACGCGTCACTCGCGTGGTGGTAAGGGGATGATCGCTATTTCGACCTCCGAACGTAATGGTAAGGTCGTGGCCGCCGTGTTGACGGATGATTCGGGCGATATCATGCTCTTGACGAGCTCGGGCAAGGTGGTTCGTACGCCCGTCAATGGGATTTCGATCTTGTCGCGTGCTGCGCAAGGGGTGAAGTTGGTCAATATCGGTGACGATGATAAATTGGCCAGCGTTCGTCGCGTGAAGGAAACGGCTGAAAAGCTCGGGGATGAAGAACTCCCTGAAGGTGAAGCGCCTGCCGAAGGTGAGGGCGTCGATGCCGAGCCAAGTGATGCGCTTGACGATCAAACCGGCGAAGCCCCCGCTTCGGAAGCGGCCCCCTCGACTGAGGATAAGGCTGCCGAATAAGGGTTCGCTAAGCGCAAGCGAGGACTCGCAAGCGCGTTAACAGAGAACGGAGAGTTTTCGTTTCAAAACAGACTCTCCGTTTTCTATATCAAATTTTCTTTGGATGTTAAACCCTATGCCCAAAAGTGTTGCTTACTTAGGTCCTCGTGGGACATTTTCCGAAATGGCGGCTTCGTACTTTTTCAGTCACGATTTTGGGCCTAAGCCTTGTCGTGATTTTAAAGAGTCGATTGAAGCGGTTGAGCTCGGCAATGTTACCTTCGCAGTGATTCCCATTGAAAATAACATTGGTGGGACCGTGATTCAGGCACTCGATGCGATGAGTGCCTCCTCGTTATATACCTTGGCGGAACTGGAAATGCCCATTGAGCATTGTGGGTTAACCAATGCGCTATCGATCTCGATGGTGCGTCGTGTGTACGGGCATCCGCAGGCACTTGAACAGTGTCGTCATTGGATTGAGTCCAATCCCAAGTTTGAAATGGTCCCCGCCTCAAGTAATGCTCAAGGGGCCATTGATGCGAGTCAAGACCCAGAAGGACTGGCGATTGCCTCCTTTCAGGCTGGGAAGATTTATGGCTTTGTGAGCTGCATTCGCAATATTCAGGACGTCAAAAACAATACGACTCGCTTTTGGTTAATTGGGCACAAAGATCAGCTCTACCGTAAAGCGCTCAGTGAAGTCTCCGGAAAGACGAGTATTGAAATTACGCTTAACAATCAAGCGGGGGCCCTCTGGAAAGTGCTCGAGCCGATTGCGAAAAATGGCGTACAAATGCTCCATATTGAAAGTCGTCCCGACCGTCGTGGTGCTTGGTCCTACCGTTTTTATATCGATATGGAAGCTGTCTCTTATACACATCTGACGCTGCCGACGATATGCAGTGTGTAGA
>CAMYAA010000038.1 GCA_947253615.1 uncultured Sutterellaceae bacterium | reverse complement strand
GGTCTCGTGGGCTCGGAGATGTGTATAAGAGACAGGGCACACACTCCTCCCCTATGTATCGCGTCATTGATGAACTCAACCCTTTGGTCAAATTCATTAAACTTCATTGTAAGCTTGCTCAATTAGCGGCTTGACCCTTTCAAGAGCATCTAAAGAACCTATGACCACCTCGAGATCGCCTGTTCCGTGATGTCCAGTAGCACTTACATCTCGCATTGCAAAACCTGGAATTGGATCTTGCGGTTTGATATATTTTTTAGGATCGAGCGGCAAATACAACTTAATCCCCGAACTCGTTCTTTCAATACAAACGAAATTACGAACTTTTTTATACGCTAAGTAATACTTCAACTGAGTTCGGGAAATATCATCACCCAGCGACTCGATAAAAGCACAAAGCTCTTCATACGTTTCCGTCAATGCCTCTTTGTTCTTCGCCTTTTTATGGCTCACTCGAGAATCAGAGCAACCGCTATTACCAGTGACAGACGGACTATTAAGATGCTCAAAACAAATTAAATCGTCTTCGTAAAAGTGATACTTCACTAATCTGATATTGACCCCCATACGATTAACTGCATGAAGGTCATATTTGTTGAACTCTTTAGCAATACAGAACACTGTCGGAGCACTAAAATCGATTTTTTCGACTGCTTCTGGTTCCCACTCTTGTTGCACTAAGATCTGAAAGTCCCCTTTGTGATCCAATAGCCAGTCCAAATAAAACAGACCTTGATTAATGACATTTTCGTCCTTATGACACTTGTACTCAAAAATCACAGGACTGTAGTTTTCATCGATCCCAATGCTATCCATACGTCCGTCTTTGATGACGTATTCACTTCGCAAAAGGCGTACCCCAAAAAAAGATTCCATATTGGCTTCTACCAAATTTTGCAAAGTCCTTTCTAGATTTGCCTCGGTAGACACTAACTCACTGGCTATTTTCTCAGTGCTCGCATTGTCCGTTTGCTTAAAACGATAAAACTTAATGTCTGACATTATTACCCCCGATAAAAACATTACATTTTATTTTACGGGTCAGTCAACGTCGGGCCACTAGCAAAAACCAGTATGGGAAGCCCGCGCACTCTAAGCTCTATCAAAACCTTTTACAGTACAGTGGCAGGAGAACTTCCCTCACTCAATTCAGACAGCGATTGATTCGAATCGCCTTCTTCACAGCTTGCCATTCAAGACGTTATCCCAATCAATCGCCACTTCAGTTCAAAGTCGAAATCACCCTTTAGAACTTATAGTTCACGCCCAATTCGAAGCGTGGGTAATTGGTATTACGATTCACGCTCTGAGAGACTTGAGCATACGCAGCCACTTTGGAACCTTGAGGCGCATACTTCACCCCCAAGCGAGCATCAAACCAAGCGCGCTTATCAGCAAAGCCCACGTTCGTGGAATAGCTCGAACCGTTTAACCAGGTCGTCACCGGATTGATCTTCCCGGCCCAACGTTGATTCCAGTTAGCCCCCACATATGGCGTCCAGGCATTAAAGGTTTTATCCAACGTGAAGCCGACGCGGCTGGTTAACGCGTTATATCGAATCGCATCGAATCGCGACATCCAAGGCTGAAGTTCCTTTTCGTCAAACTGTTGGACACGACCGTGTTGATAGGCAAAATCCCCCGTGATCGTCACATTGAACTGATCAGAGTGATGAGCCCACCCCCCGAAAATCGCACCGCCCAAACTAAAGGCTTTAGGCGTACTCGACTCGTGGAAGGTACCATCCCCTAAGCGCAATTGACGGTTTAAATTCATATCGGTCAACGCACCTTGGAAAGCTACGCCTGTCCACCAATGGCCAGCGTCATAACGTAACGACGTCATTAACGAGGTTTGATGCGTATTTAACGTCGAGCCAAACGGTGTGACTTTCGTTTCCGAATGATTCATCAAGAACGTCGCTTCGTAGCGTGGCGAAAGGACTTGACTCATCCCCACATTCACACGATAGTTTCCGCCCGAATGAGCATCACCCTGGACTTGAGCAATTGCCGTCGTTCCGGTTTCTGGACGCTCGGTCCCAAAGTGACGCGCATTTTCATCAATCAAGAACGACAAGCTGTCTTGTGCCTGAATTAACGATTGATTCGGGACTGATTTCACCACCCAAGGAGTATTCATACTTTCGAGGATTAAGTCAGCGACCACCTTGTGAGCCTTTGGACTCGGATGAAACGGATCGGTGAAGAACAGATCCTCAAACCCATCATAAGCTTGTGCGCTCTTATCTGTATTACCAACCTTACAGACAGTCCCTACTGCATCACTACAAATCGTACTCACAACGTTCTTAAATCCATAGGCTCCCGGGCGCGAGAAAATGTCCTGCATCAACGCGTTCACGGGAATGCGAACGATATTGCCACCAACACGATTCAAACGATCAGTTACCGCACCGTTTAATGCCCCCGTGACTAAACCCGAGGCCATCATAAAGTCGCCATAACTCGACAGAATCATTGAACGAACTTCGTCTGGAGATACTTTGTAGTGCTGAAATAATTCTCGTACATTCTTGTACCTAAAGAGCCATTTACCAAAGGTGCCTAACTCATGGTCTAACAATGTATCAATAGACTTATTTGTAGTTCCAAGACGGTAGTTTTCAAAAGCACCTGATACAAGCTGAGTAGAAGTCTTTTCACCGTCGATCTCTTTAAAAGAATTAAAGAGAAAGTCTCCTGCAAAATTGAAAGACTTAACGCGAATAACGCCATCTACAGACTTCATAAACTCACTGAACGCGACAGGAGTTAAGCCAATATTTGGAGCGTCAGGCGCAATCACATAATCCACGCCCTTACTGTGTAACTTACCCCAAGCTTGCCCCATCAAATCAGCCGTCTCATTAATCTCTTTAAGAGCGCCCTGAAAAGCTTGCAATTTGTCTGCGTCAGGTTTCATAGCATCAGACACAGCACTCGTCAGAATGGGCGTTAAATCGTTACCGCCCGCCCAAAGAATATGCAAGTTCTGAGACTTAACACCGTTCTTAAGATAGGAGTCCACCTGATTATTGATGGCGACATTAGGCTGCTTTTCAAAATTCTTGTCTGCATGCTCACCTTTGATGACACCACCGGAATAGGCGTAATTCGTCCCGCCTTTGGTGCTCGCCTTTAACGTAGAGCCCAAAGCCTGCGCGACATCTTCTGCATAAAGCTTATTCCATTGCCCATCTTTGTTCTGAAAAGAAGCTTTGTGATGGAGTTTGCCATAGGCATCCTTAGTGTCCTCCCAGCCCTTTTGACCGATATCACTTAAGCTGTCACCAAACACAACGACATCACGAGCGTGAGCTGTCGTCATCACAAGTCCACAAAATCCTAAGAACAAAGCGAGTTTCTTGAGTTTCACAACTGACCTTCTAGAAAAAATTAGTTCAGCGTGGACAATGCCAGAAACCTTGTCAAAAAACTAGTGGTTAACCCGTACGGATGATTTGTCCTATCATTTGAGCAAAATAGCTATAGTTCAACGAAACAACAGAAAACGACACTCAAAAACACAAACTTTTCTCATCTGTGAGCATGATGACAAAATCAATTAGTTGAGCAAATCATCCCCTCTCTAAAGCCCTTGTCTCGCAATTCGAATGAGCATTCTCAACTCCGTTTCCATGTTTCTTTTTGAAAAGCGCCTCAAACACCCCCGACCCCAAATTTCCGTCTTGTACTTTTCCAAGATCACTTTTTATTAGGGTAAACACTTATTTCTGGTTCAATTAACACAACCACTCCAGTAGAGAAAACCCTAAACAAAAACATTTATTTCCGCTGGTTCCTAGAGAAACAAAAGAATCCTTTCTTGTTTTATTAATCACTTGTATCAGAATGTAAATAGAGGTCAGAAAATTCACCCTCTTATTCCCATACAAACTGTAGAAGAATTATTCTTTGTCGAACAAGAAGATCTTCTGCATAATTGCGCTCTTTTAAAAAACTCTCCATAGAAAAAACAACATGAAAAGCGCTAAAACCCTCTTGGCATTAGCCATCCTCTCGATTAGTTATTCTGCTCAAGCGTTTCCTTTGGATTTTCCGAATAAGCAGATCGACGAAAACGCCGTCAAAATTTCGGAATTAACAAAAAATCTAGAGGCTGTTCAAAGCAATATCTCAAAGCAACTCGAAACATTGGAAAGCCTCAATAATGAACTCGGGCACATTAAAAATGAAAATCTCGATGCGCTTTCCTCAGAATTAGCCAAAGTTAACTCGAGTACGCTCGAACTTAAAAAATCGTTGACGACCAATGACGAAGGTCTCAAAAAATTATCCGGCGATCTCGAAACGCGTAAAGATGCCATTGACGACCGCTTAGACACCCACGGTGCAAAGATTAAGAACATGCTCTCTAACAAACTCAACAAAGATGAGTTTGAGGGCTACTCCAAAGACATCAACGATAAACTCGACAAAGAAATCCAAGATCGTAAAGATCATTCCGGAATCTTTAAAAAGCGTCTCGACAAGCAAGCTAAAGCCATCACCAACTTAAACGCTCAATTAGAAAAGACACCCCAATTCCAAATGGCCACGTTAAATCAACGTATTAACCAAATGGACAAGAAGCTTGAGCGCGGTTTAGCCTCCAGCGCTGCATTAGCCGGGTTGGTACAACCTCATGGCGTGAACAAGATCAACGTCACCATGGCCTTGGGCATGTACCGTTCTTCCCAAGCGTTGGCGGCCGGCGTTGGCTATCGCGCCAACGAACACTGGACGATTCGCGGTGGTGTAGCCACGAACACGCAGAACTTCCAAGACTTCTCTGCCAACATTGGTACGGGCTTCGAGTTCTAATCTCTGAATGCTCTGATGAGTCCACGCCGGTTATCGATCCAATCGATAGCTGGCGTTTTTCGTTTTAACGGCATCCAACTGGTTGAATCAACTGCGTCCATAAGTGACTCATACAGTCATCTATACCAACTAACCAAATAACGAAAAATAATTTCAAAAAAACTTTATAAAAACCTAAAAACAAAACAAAACTTAAAACATAGATTTCAACCCTAAGCAAAATCAAGCCTAAAATATAAGTTAAATGCTTATTTTTCAAGAAACACCTGACACATAGCCGATATGAAATTTATTTTCAAAACCAAGAAGGCAGAATCTTTGATCTAAAAAATTATTCAGTAATTTCCCCAATTCAATAGAAACTCACAAAAAATAAAATCATCTCTGACTATTGTGACTTCCGACATTAAATCGGAGTTAAAAAAATGACCACATTAACCCCCCAATCAAAAGAAGAATTACAAACAATTCTTCTCCAAGGGATTCGAGATGGTTTGTCTGATTTCAACCACATCGATGTGAGCGCCATCACAGACATGAGCGATTTATGCTGCGCCTGGGAAAACGACGAATTCAAGCTTTTCCAGAGCGACATCAGTCGTTGGAATGTTTCCAATGTGACGAACATGCATGGAATGTTTCGCGGCTGCGAATTATTTAATAGTGACTTGAGTCAATGGGACGTGTCCAACGTGACAGACATGGCGTCAATGTTTTCTTGTTGCCGCCACTTTAATAGCGACCTGAGTCAATGGAATGTGTCCAATGTGAAGAAAATGAATTCCATGTTTGCGGATTGCAAAGCCTTTAACAGCGACCTCTCAAAGTGGGACGTGTCCAAGGTCAAATCAATGGCATGTATGTTCGTAGCGTGCAAATGCTTTTCTAGTGACATAAGCAGCTGGGACGTCTCAAATGTTTCAGATATGAACAGTATGTTTGCCGAGTGCCAACTCTTTAATACCGACTTAAGTCGCTGGAATGTATCACGAGTTACCGACATGTCAAACATGTTCATGGGATGCCACGCTTTCAATGCGGCTATTGGCTCATGGGATGTGTCTTGCGTTACCAATATGGCCAACATGTTTCAGTACTGTCGCTCCTTCAATGCCAACATCGGGAAGTGGAACGTGGGCAATGTGACGAATATGGACCATATGTTCCACGAGACACGAGTTTTCAATCAGGATTTAAATGAATGGAACGTTTCTCAAGTCCAGATAATGACTCGTATGTTTGCTGACAGCGCTTTCAATGGCAACATTGGTGACTGGGATGTTTCAAGCGTATATGACATGCAAGGCATGTTTAAAAACTCAAACTTTAATAAAGACATTAGCCATTGGAATGTAGCAAACGTAACCAACCTATCCGAGATGTTCTCGCAGTCTTTATTTAACGGTGACCTCGATGGGTAGGATGTTGGCAACGTCATTGACTTCTCTTTTACCTTCTTCAACTCCCCCTTTAGTGGAGAGCTCTCCGATTGGAACGTATCCGCTGGAGAAAATTTCAGAAGCATGTTTGAAAATTCCCAATTTAATGGCGACATTTACGCATGGGAAGTTTCCAACGCCGTTGATTTCAGCAACATGTTTGCTTCCTCTCTTTTCAATCAAGACATTAGTGACTGGGACGTCTCAAACGTCCGAGACATGAGCGGCATGTTCTCAAAGTCTCCCTTTAACCAAGCTCTCACTTTCTGGAGTGTATACAACGTCACCAATATGGGCGAGATGTTCTCCTACTCTCTCTTTAATGGGGATATCTCGGAGTGGGATGTCTCAAGCGTGACCAACATGTCAGAAATGTTCTCTCATTCTCCGTTTAATGGCGACATCGAAAACTGGGATGTCTCAAACGTCTCTAACATGTACGGCATGTTTCAAGATTGTCCATTCAAAGGGGATATCGAAGATTGGCAAGTCGACTCCTTAGAATATATGGACTCCTTTGGCATCGATGTTTCTTGGGCCAAATAACTAACGAGAAAAAATCCAAGAGTAGCAAGGAAAGGAGAGAGGATGAGCTTGCCGCCCCCTCCTCTTCTTTCCGATTTTTGAGCGTTTAATTTGCCCAAAAATTCTCGAACTAGGAGTGTCTTCTAAAGTTGATATGAGATACAAAGACCCTAGTTTTCATCTGCTCAAAGATTAGCAAGGAATTCGACGTCTAAACTATGAATACTCTAACGGTTCAGACCAGATATAGTCGTCGTTTTTCGTTTTAAAACCCTATAAAAATTCCACTCCTATGGCAGCCAAGCGTTCGTTTTCAAGAATCAATTTGTGGGACACCGCACTGGTGTTGGAGTTTCTTGACGACACTCTCGTACGAATTTCTTTACCTACCGCCGATTGCCCCTCTGATACGGCCCACAAAGAAATTAGCAAGCGTTGGGAAGACGCATTGACACAATATCTGGAAGGTAAGCTCCTAGCAGAAGAACTCCCGGCATGGTCCCTCCAGGCAAGCGCCTTTCAAACCCAGGTCCTTCAATACCTTCTTGAAGCCACAACACCTGGTCAAGTACTCACCTATCAACAGCTCGCCCTGACGTTATTCAACTCAGCCAACCATACGC
>CAMYAA010000037.1 GCA_947253615.1 uncultured Sutterellaceae bacterium | reverse complement strand
ACACACTGCATATCGTCGGCAGCGTCAGATGTGTATAAGAGACAGGTGTATACAATTAAAGAACACATCTCGGTGGGGTGTCTCCTTGGTTTATTCCAGAGACTCGCACCCTCGTTGTCCTCAAGCTGAAACTCATGAGAGTGCTCTTGAGGACAATGACGTCTTTAAAAATTATATTTAATCGCTTGATCCTTATTGACCCGATAGAGCACCCGTTAAAGGACATGCGTGGAGTAGGACTTTGAAATTTAAAATCAATATCGGACGCCTCATTCTGTGGGCTTTGATTGCCTTTGTTTTATTTTCACTTTTTCGACAATTTGAGTCGAGCACGGATTCACATTCGGCGAGCACGAGCTATACCCAATTTATGGAAGAAGCTAAGGCAGGCCGTATTGCCCGTGTCGATGTTCAAGGTCGTGAAATTACCGTAACGCCGAAGTCGGGGGCGGTTTATACCATCACGAGTCCTGGGGACTTATGGATGGTGGAAGAACTTCGTAAAGACGGTGTTCAGGTTTTCGGTAAAGCCGAAGATCGTCCTGGCTTATTGAGCTCCATTTTGATTTCCTGGTTCCCGATGATTCTCTTAATCGGGGTCTGGATCTTCTTTATGCGTCGTATGCAAGGGGGCGGCGGTGGTGCCGGCGCCTTGGGCTTTGGCAAGAGCAAGGCCCGCATGCTCGACGAGCAAGCCAATAAAGTGCGCTTCCGTGACGTAGCAGGGTGCGACGAGGCTAAAGAAGAAGTGCAAGAAGTCGTGGACTTCTTACGTGATTCGAATAAGTTCCAGCGTTTAGGCGGTCGTATTCCTCGCGGGATCTTGTTGGTGGGCTCTCCCGGGACGGGTAAGACCTTATTGGCCAAGGCCATTGCGGGTGAAGCGGGTGTGCCTTTCTTCTCGATTTCGGGGTCTGACTTCGTGGAAATGTTCGTCGGGGTTGGGGCTGCTCGTGTTCGAGACATGTTCGAAAAGGCCAAAAAGAATGCGCCTTGCATTATCTTCATTGACGAAATTGACGCTGTGGGTCGCCGTCGTGGCGCCGGTAACATGGGCGGCAATGACGAACGTGAACAGACCTTGAATCAGATGTTGGTCGAAATGGACGGCTTTGATTCGGGCGCGAACGTGATCGTGATCGCGGCAACGAACCGTCCTGACGTCTTGGACCCGGCACTTTTGCGTCCGGGCCGCTTTGACCGCCAGGTCACGGTACCGTTACCTGACATTCGTGGTCGTGAACAGATTTTGGCCGTGCACATGCGCAAGATTCCGATTGGCACGGACATTGATGAAAACATTATTGCCCGTGGGACCCCGGGGTTCTCGGGGGCTGACTTGGCCAACTTGGTGAATGAAGCTGCCCTTTTTGCGGCACGACGCAATGCTCGTGTGGTGGAAATGCGTGACTTTGAAAACGCCAAAGACAAGATCATGATGGGCTCGGAACGTCGTGCGATGGTGATGACCGAAGATGAACGTCGTAATACGGCGTACCATGAATCCGGTCATGCGATCGTGGCACGCTTGTTGCCGCAGTCCGACCCGGTGCATAAGGTGACGATTGTGCCGCGTGGTCGTGCACTCGGGGTGACGATGCAGTTACCCAAGGAAGACCGTTATGCCTACGATCGTCAGTACTTGTTGACGCGTATTGCGATTCTCTTCGGGGGTCGTATTGCTGAAGAAGTCTTTATGAAGCAAATGACGACCGGGGCCTCCAATGACTTTGAACGTGCGACGCAGATTGCCCGCGATATGGTGATGCGTTACGGGATGAGTGACAAGATGGGGACTATGGTCTACGTTGAAAATTCGGGCGAAACCTTCTTAGGGGCGGGTTATAACAATCCGAGTCCGATCTCGCAACGTACGATGGAAATGGTTGACGATGAAGTGCGTCGTATCATTGACGAACAGTATCATTTAGCCCGTCGCTTGATCGAAGAAAATTCCGACAAGATGCACGCCATGGCGAAGGCCCTTTTGGATTGGGAAACGATCGATATTGAACAGATCGACGACATTATGGCCGGTCGCGAACCGCGTCCGCCCAAGAGTGTTGAGCCCAAGAAAGAAGGCTTAGAAACGACGGGCTCGACGCCGGGTGCCGCGGTGGAAGAAACCACGAGCGCCAACGAGGCCGAGAGCGCGAGCAACGACGCTGACGTGACGGCGGTGAGCGAATCCGAACCGGTCAAGCCCACGGACACGCTCGCGAGTCGTGAGGACGATGAGCATCAACCGCCTCGTGCGTAATTGAATTTGTCCCGTACAATAAGGCCACTAGGGAATGATTTTTCCTTGGTGGCTTTTTTTCTTAGGGTGGACCCAACAATGACAATAAAAGACCGTGCACGCCGTTGGCGCTGCCAAGACCATATCTATACCTTTGATGAAACCGAGGCGTTGATTATGGGGATTCTCAACGTGACGCCTGACTCCTTTTCGGATGGTGGCACGCATAACCATTTGACCGATGCCCTCGCGTGGGCGCGTCAAATGCGTGATGAAGGGGCGGATATTATTGATGTGGGTGGGGAGTCCACCCGTCCAGGGTTTGATGAAACCGGAGTGAGTCTCGAGGAGGAACGTGCTCGCGTTTTGCCGGTGGTGGAAGCCCTCGCGAAAGAAGGTTTTGTCGTGAGTGTAGACACGAGTAAACCCGAAATTATGCAAGAGAGCGCTCAACTTGGTGCTAAGATTTTGAATGATATTCGTGGTTTTACCCAGCCTGGTGCCATTGAGGCGGCGGCCCAATCCGGGTGCGGTTTGGTGATTATGCATCGCGATGATGTGAAAAACCGACCGGACTTTTTGGCGGCGATTGAACACTTTTTGCGCGAGCAAGAAGCGAAATTGTTGGCCGCTGGGGCTGATCCTGAAACCCTCTGTTGGGATCCGGGGTTTGGCTTTGGGAAGACCGTGGAACAGAATTTGACGATTATGATGGAAACGCCGCGCTTTGTCGCCTCGGGTCGTCCTTACTTGATGGGCCTTTCGCGTAAGAGTTCCATTGGCGCCTGTACGGGTCAAACGGTGCCACGCGAACGTGTCGTTGGCAGTGTGGCTGGGGCCCTGTTGAGCGTGGAGCGCGGTGCACATATCGTGCGTGTTCATGATTGTCGAGAAACCAAAGAAGCGATTCAAGTGTGGCAAAAAGCGCGTGAATCGCAACGACACTTATTAGAAAAAGGAGCCATTGATCATGGCTAGACGTTATTTTGGGACGGACGGTGTGCGTGGTCGCGTGGGAACACGCCCTATCACGCCCGATTTTGTTTTAAAACTCGGTCAAGCGGCCGGGCGTGTATTTTCTCGCTTTTCGCCAAGCGCTCGCAGTAAAGTCTTAATTGGTAAAGACACCCGTATTTCGGGCTATATGCTCGAGGCTGCGCTCGAAGCGGGCTTGAGCTCCGGGGGCACGGACATTGTGCTTTGTGGCCCGTTGCCCACCCCCGCGGTCGCGTACTTAACGCGTGCGCTTCGTTTGGATGCCGGGATTGTGATTTCGGCGAGCCACAACCCGTACGAGGATAACGGCATTAAGTTTTTCTCGGCCCAAGGCACGAAGTTGCCCGACGCGATTGAAGAAGCCATCGAGGACGAACTCGATAAGGGCTTTGAATGCGTGAGCTCGGCCGAACTCGGGAAGGCTACGCGTTTAGACGATGCGGCGGGTCGCTATATCGAATTTTGTAAGTCGACGGTCCCCGGGGACGTGGACTTAAAAGGCATGCGCATTTTGGTGGACTGCGCCAATGGGGCGGCTTATCAAATTGCGCCGAAAGTGTTTCATGAATTAGGCGCGGAAGTCGTTTGTGTCGGGACCGAGCCCGATGGTCTCAACATCAATTTAGGGGTTGGGGCGACTCATACCGAACATTTGAGCCAATGGGTTCGTGAGAACCACTGTGACGTGGGCATTAGTTTGGACGGGGACGCCGACCGATTAATCATGGCCGACGCCGACGGGAACATTTATAACGGGGATCAACTCCTTTATGTGATGGTGAACGATCGCTTGGCCACGCAGAGCGTCTTGGGGGTCGTGGGCACGCTGATGACGAACTATGCCCTCGAGCAGCGCTTTAATGCGATGGATATCCCGTTTGTGCGCGCGAAGGTGGGGGACCGTTATGTGCTTGAAGCCCTCAAAGAACGCGGCTGGATTTTCGGGGGTGAAAGTTCAGGGCACTTAATCGTGTTAGATAAGCAAACGACCGGTGACGGGATCGTGAGTGCCTTACAGGTCTTGAGTGCGATGAAGAAATCGGGTCAAAGCCTTGCCCAACTAACGAAAGACTTGGTGATGATGCCCCAAGTTTTGAAGAATGTTCGTTTGAACGGTGAAAAAAGTTGGGAAAACGCAAAACTTTTTAAAAAAGAAGTTGAAGCAGCTCAAAAAGAAATCGTAGGAAAGGGTCGAATTCTCATACGCCCGTCGGGGACTGAGCCGCTTTTGCGTATTATGGTGGAACACGTCGATAATAATATTGCTAATAATATTGCAGAAAAATTATCGAGCACATTAATCGACGAAATGATGTAAACTCAATAGGACTCGATGGACAATCCATCATGACCTAAAGAAAAAGGATAGATTATGTCGAAGAAAGAAACCAAAGACGCCGCTCCTGTTGAAGAAGTGAAGAAAGTGGAAGAGGCTGCTCAGCAGCCCAAGGGGCCGTTTGTGCATCAGCTCAAGGTACATTTGATTGGCGGTCAAGAATTCACGATCAATGAAGTGAGCGACTCTCAAGAAATCCCGGCGAACGTGGTGGCTTTTATCAACGCCTGGCGCGAAAAGCGTGACGTTTGGCACAGCCCCAACAATGACCCGCACTTTGGCGTTCGCGTCAAGGACGTGTCCATGTATGAATACCGTGTTGGCGTTCCTGCGCCGCAGCCGGTGGAAGAAGTTAAGACCGAAAACTAATCGGATTTTGACTTTTGCGATAAGCCACTTAAACTTCGTGTTTGGGTGGCTTTTTCGTTGGGAAAAAAACTCGGAGCGTTCCTGAGTGGTTTTCCCTGGAATGTGTCACAATCTTTGGATCTAGATTATTGAGAATGCGAGTGTTTTTATGAAGCAAGTCGTAGCGGTCATTAAACCTTTTAAACTCGATGAAGTGCGTGAAGCCTTGGCCGAAGTCAATATTACGGGCTTAACCGTAACGGAAGTGAAAGGCTTTGGTCGTCAGAAAGGCCATACGGAGCTCTATCGTGGTGCGGAGTATGTGGTGGACTTTCTGCCCAAATTGAAGATTGAGACGGTGGTTTCCGACGACATGGTCGAACGTGTGATTGAAGCGATTCGCGAAGCGGCCTATACCGGTAAGATCGGCGACGGGAAGATCTTTGTCTTCCCGGTCGAACAAGTCATTCGCATTCGCACGGGTGAAACGGGTGAGGGTGCGCTCTAGAGCGTATCGTCAAACTTTCGTACGTGAAGTAACACACGCAAGGCGCCATCATCGCCATCGGTGCGACCCGCACGCGTATAGGCCATGACGGCGTCTATTTGTTTGAGCCAGCGGGGCACGAGAATCGAGAGACGCCCCTGCCCCGAATAACTCTTTCCATGAATAATCACGACGGATCGATATTCACGATCCTGCGCTCGTGCGATAAAGCTCAATAAGCGTTGACGCGCTTCATCGGCCGTATGGTTATGCAAATCCAACGAGGCCGCACTTTCCCATTCCCCACGCGCTAAGCGCACACTCAAGTCGGGCGAGAGCCCGCGGCGATAGTACCCTGCGCCTTTGGGGTCCGCGATAAAGTTAGCCCCATCCAATTCGTCCGAGAGAAAGCCGAGTTTATGAGCACCGTGGTGCGCGTCGACGGGATCCACAGGGGTGTTGGAGTAGCGTACTTGTGGTGTTGGTTTGGCCTTTTTCGTGTCAGCCTGGGCTTTTTCGTGCGCACGAATGGGGCGAACACCGAGTTCGCTCATTGCACTGGCAAACGCTTGGGTATTGGCGAGTTTTTGCGCGTCTTGTTGCGCTTTTTTCTTCGCGGCTAAGGCCTTTTCTTGAGCTTGGGTTTTAATTTCTTGACGAACTTTTTTTAAGTCCGCGAGGTCACGAATAACAATCGACATCTTCGAGGGGGAAAAAGCGTTCTTGGCGAACCAAGAACGCTTTTGCGTGAGAGATTAAGTAATGATGCGTGTTTGATAGGCGATTAGGCCCCTAATTTTTCCAAATAGCGTTGGGCGTCCAAAGCGGCCATACAACCCGTGCCAGCGGAGGTGACCGCCTGACGGTAGTTGGAGTCCTGAACGTCACCCGCGGCAAACACGCCTTCCACGTTCGTGGCGGTCGCGGCACTCGCACGCGTCCCGGCCGTGACGATATAGCCGTGATTGAGTTCGAGCTGACCTTCAAAGAGCGAGGTGTTCGGACGGTGGCCAATGGCGATAAAGAGGCCATTTAAGTCCACGCGCTTTTCGCCTTCGGGGGTAGCGAGCTTAACGCCCGTCACTTGATTGCCGTCACCCAAGACTTCGTCCACGGTGCTATTTAATTCCAAGGAGATCTTCCCTTCCTTGACGAGTTCCATTAAATGGTCGACCAAGATCGGTTCGGCGCGGAACGTGTCACGACGGTGAATGAGCGTGACGTGGCTCGCGATGTTGCTCAAATAAATGGCTTCTTCGACCGCTGCGTTACCGCCACCGACGACCCCGACGCGTTGACCACGATAGAAGAACCCGTCACAGGTCGCGCACCCGGAAACGCCCTTACCCTTATAGGCTTCTTCGCTTTCTAAGCCCAAGTACATGGCCGATGCACCCGTAGCAATAATCAGCGCATCGCACGTATAGGTGCTGCCCATATCGGTCTTTAAGACGAAAGGACGCACGTTAAGGTCCACGTGATTGACCAAGTCAAAGACGATTTCGGTCTTGAAGCGTTCGGCCTGCTTCTGGAGGTTTTCCATCAATTGCGGGCCTTGAATGCCTTCAAAGGCGCCCGGCCAGTTATCCACTTCCGTGGTGGTCATTAATTGACCGCCTTGTTCCATGCCCGTGATTAACATGGGGCTTAAGTTAGCACGAGCGGCATAAACCGCTGCCGTGTAGCCTGCAGGACCCGAACCTAAAACGATGACTTTACGATGATTTTCATTCATAACAGTTTCCTAAAAACAAACGGTGGGTCAGTTTGATCAAAAAGAGGTCTTCCTTTTTTTCATCAAACGTTCACCACGACAAGTGGGGTGACCCTTTCCGTATAGAACCACAAAAATTCGGAATAAACTTCCGAGGAAAAAAGAGCGGACCTCAGGGTTAGTCCTTGAAAGATCCGTTTTTACTTATTGTACAAGGGTTTTTGTGGATTGCTAGTCAATGGCAAACTCTTGTAATAACTCCAATACCTATGAAGTATCAAGTCGATACAATAGTAGTACTGTCTCTTATACACATCTCCGAGCCCACGAGACCGTACTAGATCTCGTA
>CAMYAA010000036.1 GCA_947253615.1 uncultured Sutterellaceae bacterium | reverse complement strand
AGATCTAGTACGGTCTCGTGGGCTCGGAGATGTGTATAAGAGACAGGTATTTGTTTATCCTTTTTTGGAGACTGCATCCGCCATGTCCGCCCCTCAAAAAGAATGGGTCTTAGCGACCCTCAATGACGTTCAAGAAGCTTTGGAAAACACGCTCACGCGCTTAGAAAAAGAACCCGAAGATCATGAATTTGCGGACACCGCGATGGAAGAACTCACCAAGGTTTATGCAAAACTCAACTTTGCCATCAACACCATGAACATGGGCCCCGAAGCCTTTGATGTGTTGACGGACGATGAGCTCGTGGGGTTTCCGGCACAATTGCCCTTCATCATGACGAACGTCGAAGAAAACTAAACCTCTGTTTAGTCCCTTCGAACTTAAAAAAGGCGAACCTTCACGATCCGCCTTTTATCATTTTGGCGCGACGTTAAACCGCCCTTTTAGCGAAATTGCTTCAGGGAGGAAATGCGCCACCCCATGATGCTCAGGCCAATGAAATACAGTAGAGCGCCTAAAACCACCAACCCTAATACGCGAGATGCACGGGCCCACCAGCCCATGGCCGTCCAGGCGACGTCATGCGACAAAAAGTAAAGCACCACACTCATTAAAACCGCGCCCACAATGACCTGCACAATGTGGCGTAACCACCCCGCTTCAGGGCGGTAAATCTTCTTACGAAGAAGAATGATCAACAGCGTTAACGCGTTAAAGACACTGCCTACCCCGACGGAGAAAGCCAGCCCTGCATGCCCCATAATCGGGACGGCCACGAGGTTAACGCACTGCACCACGATTAAACTCAAGAAGGCCACGATGACCGGAGTCTTAATGTTTTTCTGCGCGTAAAAGGCCGGGGCCACAATCTTAATGCCGATCAAACCGATCAAGCCCACGGAATACCCCGTCACGGCAATGGCCGTTTGATGCACGTCATAGGGCGAATAATTCTTCCCTTGGAACAAAAAGGCCACCAAGGCGTCCGACAAAAGCCACAGGCCTAAAGCCGCCGGGACCGCCACCAAGACCACGAGCTGAAGACCACGATCGAGTAAATGGTTGTAGCGCGTCATATCCGAAGCGGCAAAGGCTTTGGATAAGCTCGGTAAGAGCACCGTCCCTAAGGCCACTCCCAAAAGGGCCGTTGGAAATTCCATGAGACGATCGGCGTAATTGAGCCACGTCACAGCCCCATGGCCCAAATGCGAAGCGATATTGGTATTGATCAAAATCGAGAGCTGGGCCACCCCAACCCCAAATAGTGCCGGCACCATCAGTCCTAAGACACGCTTGACGCCTTGGTCTCCTAAACTCGTTTTAATCGAGCAAAAACGTAAGTGAATCCCTAAACGACGAAGGGCCAACCATTGCGTGGCCAATTGCAAAATTCCCCCGACGAGCACGGCACCGGCTAAGGCCCAAATCGGATTGCTTAAACGGGGCGCCACAAACACCGTCGAAATGATAAAACTCAAGTTCAATAAGACGGGCGTGACGGCCGGGATCGCAAAACGACGATGAACATTCAAGATCGAAGCGGCCAGGGCCACCAAGGCCATGAAGGCGATGTAAGGGAACATCCAACGGGTTAAGGCGCTCGCAAGATCAAACGCAGCAGGATCAGCACGTAACCCACTAGCAATGGCCCAAACCAACAACGGGGCGACCAACACGCCAATAAAGCTCGCTGCAAACACCGCCAACGCTAATAACGTAAATACGTGATCGATAAAGGACTGTGCACGCTCGCGGGACTGATTTTCATAGATATCCGAGAGCATAGGCACAAAGGCCTGTTGAAAGGCCCCTTCAGCGAAGAGTCGACGCAACATATTGGGCAAGCGGAATGCGACGTAAAACGCGTCCGTTGCAGCGCTAGCACCGAAATAACGAGCAATCAGCATATCGCGCACCAAACCCGAGATTCGGCTCAGAAGGGTCAAGCCCGAGACGGTGGCCGCCGATTTTAAAAGAGACATGAAAGCACCCTGTTGGGTTGAAAAAAACCAAAAACAAAAAAAATTCTACCCGAAATAGTGCCGAAAACGCAGAAATTTGGTATAGTTTGGGACTTTTCAAGGGTCCCACGCACCCGATGAGTTCCCTCAGGCCGTCAGTTGCGTTTGGTTCGCCGTTGAAAGTAAGAAATTTTAGGTGTCTCGCACTACGCGACGCACAACGTTCCTCATCTTGGCTTTAGATGAGTGTGCAGGTGCGTCCGAACGGCGTTCTTAACTGTGAATAGGAACGTCGGCAGGATTGATCCTTCTGAAGTCTCTGTACAGAAGGTGATAACCCGGACGCCCACTGTTTGAATTCATAGGCAAGGAATTTTTTAGAAATGGCCAATACCAAACAAGCTCGTAAGCGCGTTCGTCAGATCGTTGCTCGTAACATGCATCTCTCGGCTCAACGTAGCCAGTATCGTACCGCCATCAAGGCTGTTCGTAAGCTCATCGAAGGTGGCGACAAGGCTGCCGCTCAGGAAGCTTTCAAGAAAGCTGAAAAGATCATCGATTCGATGGCTCGCAAGAACGTTCTTCATGGCAACGCCGCTGCTCGCCATAAGAGCCGTCTCTCTGCTTCGATCAAGGCTATGGCCTAATTCGTCGCAAGATGCATTGAACGGCGTTGTGTTTTAGCAACACCGTTCATGAGCTCAAAGCTCGACCAAAGTGGAATCTGGAAACCCCAGGTTCCATTTTTTTTCGTCGAACTTTTTTTGAGTGATCTTTGAAGCCCCGGGTCTCCAGATAGCAAAAACCGTCTGCAATCCTCACGATTCAGACGGTTTTCTTATTTGGGACGTTGATCCTTTAGGCTTGAGGCGCTTCACCGAGCACCACAGGTTCACGCTCTAAATGAACCCCAAAGAGCGTATACACACGATCCTTGATCGCCTGGGCTAACGCTAACACGTCTTCACCCGTCGCTCCGCCACGATTCACAAGAATCAACGCATGCGTCTTATGTACCGCTACATGCTCGTGCTCTAATCCTTTGAGCCCCGCCAAATCAATCAAACTCGCCGCGGCAATCTTGCGATAACTCTCATCGAGCTCATACCACGCAAGCGTAGGCTGTAACGCAATTAATTCACGCCAATGAACCGTCGTAATCTTCGGATTCGTAAAGAAGGACCCGGCATTCCCGACTTTCTTAGGATCGGGTAACTTGCGCCATCGAATGTTCGTAATCAAATCACGCATCACACGAGGCGTTAAACTCAACGCGTCTAAACCGAGCTGACGAATCTCTTCTTCCACCGCCTTATAGCTTAACGTCGGACGCCAACGATCAGGATCCCCTAACCGTAACGTCGCCCCTAAAATAATCCAGCCCTTCGCTTCAGGCTCTTTAAAGACACTATGACGATAGTCAAAATGAAGCGCCTCGGGCGTTAAGTCACGAACTTCACCCGACTCGCTATCGTAAATCTGTACCGACTCCACAAATGGACCAATTTCACCCCCATAGGCCCCAATGTTCTGGACAATCGCCCCACCGAGCGTCCCAGGAATGGCCGATAAGTTTTCAAGACCCCCTAAGCCTTGATCCACCAAGCGAGCAATCACCGAATCCATGTCTTCACCCGCGCCAAGACGAACCGTCACACCATCGGCTTCACGACGAACGTCAAACCCAGGGATCGCCATTTTAATCACGAGCCCTTTAACCCAAGGCATCGCAATCGTATTGGCCCCACCCCCTAAACAATGAATCGTTAAACCCAGTACCTTGGCTTCGTCGATCGCTGCTTTAAGAGCATCGAGCGTCGTTACTTCACAAAAATACTCGGCTCGGCTCACACAACCAAACGTGGTATACCCCGTCAGATCTACGTTTTGACGCATGGACACTCCTTTTATCATCTTCTTATCGGCTGATTCTTAAAAATATAGGGCTCTATCCCCATAGAACCCTATCAATTTACCACCTTTATAAAGAAACAGGGGTTTCGAAAAGCAACGACGAAAACCCCCGTCTTTAATGAACGCACTATTGGCGAGCGTTAAGCGTCGCTAAGCGCGCTTTCACCTTGGCCTCAATCGCCTCCGAGGTTAATCCCTCTTCTTGGAGCAATTGAGCCACCGTGCCTTGCTCAATGAAATGGTCTCCCAACCCAAAGCACATCACCGGGACGGATAAACCTTCTTGGGCAAGCACTTCGAGCACTGCCGAACCCGCGCCACCCATGAGCTGCCCTTCTTCGGCAACCACTAATAAGTCATGCGTTTTCGCCGCCTCAATAATCGCTTCACGATCAATCGGCTTCACAAAACGCATATCCAAAAGCGTGCCGTCCATCGATTCCGCCACGGGCTTTAAAACGTTGGTCATCGAACCAAAGCCCATAAAGGCCACGGACGATCCCGAACGGAGCGATCGGGCTTTACCCACGGGTAAAACATCATCGGTCGAAACCACTTCAACGCCCGGTCCCTTACCACGAGGATAACGAACCGCCGTGGGCGTATCGAGACTATAGGCCGTATTGAGCATGAGATAACACTCTTGCTCATCGGAAGGCGTCATGAGCGTCATGTGCGGAACCGTACGTAATAACGCAATATCAAAGACCCCTTGGTGCGTGGCCCCGTCCGCGCCCACTAGGCCGCCACGGTCCACCGCAAACATCACTGGTAAATCTTGAAGCGCAACGTCATGAATCAATTGGTCCATCGCACGCTGTAAGAACGTCGAATAAATCGCCACCACCGGCTTTAATCCTTCACAGGCCAGCCCTGCGGCATACGTCACGGCATGTTGCTCCGCAATGGCCACGTCGCGATAACGCGTCGGGAATTTCTTTTCAAATTCCACTAACCCCGAGCCTTCACGCATCGCTGGCGTAATCGCATATAAACGCTCGTCTTTGCTCGCTTGATCATCAATCCAACGACTGAAAACTTGCGTATACGTGGGCTTGCCCGCGGGCTTACTCACGATACCCACCTTCGGGTCAAAAGGACTCACCCCATGGTAGAGCGTCGGATTGGCTTCGGCTAAGGGATAGCCTTTCCCCTTTTGCGTCGCGACGTGTAAAACAATCGGCGCATTAAGGGTTTTTAAATTCTCTAAAACGCCAATCAACGTCGGTAAATCATGACCGTCAATCGGACCGTAGTAATTCAAGTCAAAGCTCGAAAAAATCGCCGACGGTGGACTCATGAAATTAATCGCTTGCTTTTCCATGTTCTTAAAGCAATTCCATAACTTGGGAATCGGCTTTAAAACACGCTTGGATAATTCACGCGCCGACTTATACGCATGAGAGGAAACAATCTTGGCCAAATGCCCAGAAAGCGCCCCGCACGACTCGGAAATCGAACAGTCGTTGTCGTTAAGAATAATTAATAACTTGCAGTTTTCTTTATAGACCCCGGCGTCATTTAACGCTTCGATGGCCATGCCCCCGGTTAAGGCCCCATCCCCAATCACGGCAATGTGCCAGCGATCTTTGTGACCTTGAAGTTGGGCAGCCACGGCCATCCCGAGCGCGGCAGAAATCGACGTTGAGGAATGAGCCGTCCCAAACGAGTCATATTCACTTTCCGTGCGCTTTGGAAACCCCGACATCCCATGAAACATGCGTAAATTCGCCATGCCTTCACGACGACCCGTGAGAATTTTGTGCGCGTAGGCCTGATGACCCACGTCCCAAATCAAACGATCTTCGGGAGTATTGAAAACTTTATGAATGGCCACGGCCAATTCAACCGCGCCCAATGAGCTCGACAAGTGGCCCCCCGTCTTCGAGACGGACTCCACCATAAAATCACGAAGTTCCTGACAGACATTCAATAAGTCAGCCTGACTCATCGTACGTAAGTCTTGAGGACTCTCAATTTTCTCTAATAACGGATACGGGGTCTCTTGGCTCATGTTTAAACTTTTTCGACAACTACGAGGGATGGGCAAGGTCTTTTAATCAAGACATAACCTGTTAATTTTATCAATGGGTTCGCTTCTTGACGAGATCCACAATGGCCTGCATGTAGAAAACCCCATCTTGATTAATTAAGGCGTCTTTCTTCAAGTCCTCTAAAGCCGCTAAGGCTTCATCATAGAGACTCTGAGCATAATCTTTAGCTCCATCAAGCCCCTTAAAGCTCACCCACGTGGGCTTATCATCCTTAGCGTCCTTGCCAGCCGTCTTCCCGAGCGTTTCGGTATTTTGCGTACAGTCCAAAATATCGTCCACCACTTGGAATAGTAACCCTAACGAGTGACCATAGCGCGCAAAGGCCCCTTGCGTGGCTTCACTCAATTGCGTCCACGACCCGGCTTGTGCCCCCATTAAAATGGAACCCACAATCAAGGCCCCGGTCTTCATCGTCTGCATACGGAAGAGTTCAAACTCTTCGGGCTTTTGCCCCACCATGGCTAAGTCAAGCGCTTGACCGCCAGCCATACCACGAATCCCCGAGGCAAAGCTCAAGGACTTCATCATCAGCACCACTTTTTCAGGGGCTTCTTCAGCGCGCGACAATAACGAAAATGCTTCGGTCTGAAGGGCGTCCCCCGCTAACATCGCTAAGGCTTCACCATAGGCCACGTGCACCGTGGGCTTACCACGACGTAACGTATCATTGTCCATCGCTGGCATATCGTCATGCACTAACGAATAGGCATGAATGCATTCAACGGCTAAAGCCGCCGTATCTAACGTGGGTAATTTAGCCCCACAAGCCATACCCGCGGCATACACCAATAAGGCGCGGACACGCTTACCCCCATTGAGCACTGCATAACGCATGGCGCCAATTAACTTCTTGGGATCCATCCCCGTACGAGGTAATTGATGCTCAGCAAACCATTCAAAGTGAGCAATGCTTTGCGCGGACCAAGACTCAAACGAGAGCAACGTTTCGGACATGAAATAAACTCCTCCAGGGGACACTCGCTCAGAGGGGCCGTCTTATGAAGCACTACCCCCTCTATTCATCGAGTGACCTTTTAATTCTTATCAGCCAACCAATTAGGAGGCGTAACCTTCATTCTTACGGACTTCGTCAATCTTCTGACGAGCGTCCTTTAATTCTTCACGACAGCGATTTAAAAGCGCTGTACCGCGCGTGTAATTTTCCACACTCTGCTTGAGCGTGACATCGCCGCGAGCCATCTGATTGGTTAACGCCTCTAATTCTTCCAAGGCTTCTTCAAAACTGAGCTCTTCGATAGGACGAGGGGTGGTTGATTCAGACATCGTCAATCCTCTTTTTCTTTTTTTGAGCGAGTACCATCCTCGCTCAGGATAACTTTTCCCTCATTGTACCGAATGCACCTCGAGAAAACCTACCCCAACGTCCCTTAAAGACCTTAGGACAACCTTTTTGATGGAATTAACTCAACCAAGGACGTATGTCTTATGGGCTAAACCCCTAAATTTTCGTGTTTTTAATGCTAAAATTTTTGCCATTGTCTTTTAGATCGACTTTGTCGAAAGACCACTCAGTAAGCTCGAGAGACCGACGACACCATTACGCTTCTCCTAAACGTAATACCGCAACACGCCCGCCCCCTATGC
>CAMYAA010000035.1 GCA_947253615.1 uncultured Sutterellaceae bacterium | reverse complement strand
CGAGATCTAGTACGGTCTCGTGGGCTCGGAGATGTGTATAAGAGACAGGTCACCATACACACCACCAGCGTCATGACCTAAGGCATACAAGCCCTTGATCACGTGGTCGTTCTTGTCTAACACCTGAAGGTTTTCATTAACCTTCACGCCGTTCAAACTCGTTAACGTGTTGAGCTTGCCACGAACCACATAGAAGGGACCGGTGTCAACCGCTTGGAGATAGTACGGATCTTTACCAAACTGATCGTCATGACCTTGCTTGGCATACTTCGTCATCGCATCGCAAGAGGCCTTCAAAGCCTTCGGATCCATACCACCCTTCTTGGCCACTTCTTCAATCGTGTTGCCAATCCAAACGTTACCCTTCTTTTCGTTTTCCTTGAGTAACTTTTCTAACTGCGTCGCCGCTTGGTGACGTTGAATGAAGTTGCCGCAAGGATTGGGATAGCCTTCGCCCTTCGTGGAGAACTTCTTAACCGTATTGTGGTCAAACACAATGTAGGTCCATTCACCCGTACGAGCAATTGCGTTAGAGGCTAACGGCCAGTCAATCGTCGTTTCTTCATTGAAGAAGCGCTTACCCGTGTGGTCAACATAGAGTAAGCCTTGACGGAACATGGCACGTAATTCCTTGTTCGCACCATTACAAATGGCTTCCCCTTCCGCAGGCATAAAGGCACCGTTAATCATCATCGGGCCTAAGTTGTCGCCAACGGCGCCAACTTTCATCGCCATGTTGATACCGTCACCCGTACGGCCCTTCGGACCCACCGGGATCATGTCAATACCCGTTAACTTTTCAACCATCGGAACGTTGTAGTTGTAACCACCCGTCGCCAAAATGACGTCCTTGGCATAAACCACAACCTTTTCACCCTTCTTGTCGACGCCTTCAACACCAACCACTTGACCATTCTTCACAATCAAGTCCTTCGCAGGCGTGTTCAAGAGGAGCGTGCCACCCTTTTCCTTGAAAATCTTCACCATCGTCTGGGGAAGTGCACCGGCGTACGGATAAATATGCCAGGTCTTGATCGGGTTGTTACGCCAAGCCGACTTCACTTCCTTCCAATGCACGCCATGATCGTCCACCCACTGAATGGTATCCGGGCTCAAGTCCACGAACTTCTTTACTAACGGGGCATTCAAACGCTGATGATGGTATTGCATCATGCGATTGAAAGCTTCAATACGCGTGAGCTTGATGCCCGCTTCTTTTTGAAGCTTGGATTCAGCAGCGAAGGAACCTTCCATAAAGTTCCCAGCACCCCCAGGAATGCCCATCTTTTCGAGCATCACAACTTTCAAGCCGGCTTCAACCGCACTCACCGCTGCCACCGTACCCGAGGCACCCGCGCCCACAATCGCGACGTCGGTGTGATAAACCTGTTCTGCGTAAACCGGATATACCATGGCTAAACCAAGCACCATGGCCATTAATTTGGTCTTCATAGAAATCTCCCACTGGATAAAAAGCATCAAAGCCCCCGCTTTGACTATGACTTTATTCTTACGCCTTTTTGTTTAGATCAGTAGTATCAAAAGAGACTATACATTTTGCGGTTTTCCATTAAGCTATAGATAGGGTTCTTTTCGACTAAAACCCAGCGAAATTTCTATGATGACTCTAGACCAACTCCCTCGCCATCGGCACTGGACCTATCCATACGGCCCTACTGTGCCTGTTATGCCCTGGATCATGCCCCCCGTTCCGGACGAACTTCGGCAGATCTTTCAGCAATTCGGGTTTCGCCAAACCCTCAATGCGGGTGAATACATCTTCACCCAAGATCGTAGTATTGACGCACTCGTCTTGCTCGAGAAAGGGTTTTCTGGTCGTGTCTTTGGTAGCCTCTATAACCAGAGTACGGCGGCGATGGCCCTCTATCCCCTATCGCCTCGCGGGCGGAAACCATAATTTTTGGTCACACCGCGCCGGTAATGGCCGATACTTCGCCCTCACGGATATCACCGTGATCTACTTAGATCAGGACGAAATGAAACGCCATACCGCGCAAGATGAAAAACTTCGCTTTTATCTCAACGTCTTACTCGAACTCTCATTTCAGTCCGACCGTATTGGCTTTGCGAGTATCGCCCTCTTGCCCGTCTTGAGCCGCTTATTGATGTACTACTTGAGCTGGGGCTTTGCCTACGCAGAACGCGTCACGTACCAAGGGGACGAATGGTTGCGCTTTGAAACCCTCCTCTCTCAAGAACGTATCGCTCAGGTCACAAGCGCAAGTATCGTCCAAATCAAACGCTGTATCGCCGAACTGCGCAAACTCAATATGCTCATTCGCGAAGAACCGTATTGGTACGTTCGCGCGAGTACGCTCGATCCCCTCTGGGACTGGTTGTGTATGAGCGAAGAGCCCGTGTGCCGCATTGAACGACCCCGTCAATGGCGCCAATTCTTGGACGAGCCCTTAGAACGAATGACTGATTCGGCCAAATAGCCGCAAGCGTTCACCTTAACTTTTGTGTTCGGGCGAGTGACCCCACTCGCCCTACCTCGGGGACGCTCTTCTTTTTACCCCTCTTTTTCTCGTTTCTTTACCCCTAAAAATCCCCTTTTCTTCATCAAGGGGCCTCCTAGAGCCTCAGGCCCTAAGCGATCGGTCTACTTTATATATCCTACCTCTCTTTAGGTAGTCGCAATCACTAGCACAGCGCCCGAGTGGAGTTGATTAAACTACCATTTGTAACACTCTAATTCCATTTTCTCAATGGCCTTGTCTTTCTAGGGTGTCGAGGGAGATATTCATGACCTTTCCAATCATTGGGGCGATAATTATTATCGCCATTACGATTTACTGTTTGCTAAAGCGCTATGAAACGCGCTTAGTTTTATTCCTGGCCGGTTTTGCGATGACCTGTCTCGCGCTTGATCCGATGGCCGCCTTCAAGCAATTCGACGTGTCGATGACCAAAGGCTCTTTGATCATCGTGATCTGTTCGGCCATGGGTTTTGCCGCCACGGTGAATTTAACCAAATGTGACCTTCACCTCATTGCCCTATTAACGAAGCCTTTGAACAAATTAGGGATCTTACTTTTACCGTGCTGCATGATCGTCACGGGCGTGGCCTCGATTGCCATTTCCTCCTTGACGGGCTTGTGCGCCGCGGTGGGTCCCACAATGGTTGCGTTAATGGTGCGTGCTGGGTTCCGTCCTGCCATGGCCGCTGCGATGGTGGTCGCCTCCACGATTCCTAGCTTTATCTCCCCGGGCTCTGCCCATAACATCTTTGTCTCGAAATTAGCGAGCATGGAAGTCATTGAATTCATTAACTATCACTTCGCCACGATCATGATCATGACGGCGATTACGATTACGTTAATGGTCGTGATCTGCTTCCTTTATGGGGACTTCCGCAAAGACGGTTCCTTTAAGAATACGGCGATGATGGAAGGCTCGGGCGCTGAATTACCCGCCCGTCCTAACGTCCTTTATGCACTCGCTCCGCTTTTACCGGTCGTGCTTCTCTTCGTGGTCGCTATGTTCTTCAAGAACGTGAAGATGTCCGTCGGGACCGCCATGTTAATTGGCGTTTTCTATACCGTGATCGTCACGCGTAGTAACCCCGCTGAAATCTCTCGTAAGTTCTTTGACGGGATGGGCAAAGGCTACGGCTCCATCTTAGGCTTGATCATTGCGGCAGGCGTGTTTGCTGCGGGTCTTCGTTCCGTCGGTTTAATCGACTTGTTCGTCAATTACCTCAAGCACTCGAGCGAAGTCGCGAAGTTAGGCGCCGCCATTGGGCCTTACACCTTAGGCATTATGACGGGTTCGGGCGACGCTGCTGCCTTTACCTTTAACGAAGCTGTAACGCCTCATGCCGCTGAGTTCGGTATGCAAATTAAGGACTTGGGCTTTATCGCCTTGGTCTCCGCTTCTTTAGGTCGTATTTCCTCCCCAATCGCCGCTGGCGTGATCTTAATCGCTGGTGTGGCTGGGGTATCTCCCATCGAAATTGCCAAGCGTACGATTCCTGTGATGCTCTGCATCTTGGTGTTCACGTACTTCTTTGGCTAAAGCCCACTAGGGGCGTCGGGTTCTTGACCGCCTAACGCCCCTTCACAAAAAACAAAAGGACGTTAAGAGCACAAGTCTCTCGACGTCCTTTTCTTTAGAGGGCAGCATTAAAGCGCTATTTTGCGCGCTTTCCCAATAACCAGAAATAGAGCATCACCGCCACCACAGCACCTAACGGGTCTAAGCCCAACCAAATGGAACGCGGCAAATAAATGGGCAGTAAGGGGTTAAAGAGAATCATCGCCCCAACCGCGACAATCCCCGGGAGCGTTTCTCGACGTTCAAAGGCCATCCAAGTCAATGCCCCAAAGAGCAAGAACGCCACAATCCTTAAGAACTGAAAGTACGCGTAGGGCCACCAAGGGAGCACCCCAAGGGCCATCACGAGCGCACCCGCCAATACCCAACGTTTATCCATGAGGCGATTCCTCCTATTCGTTACGGCTCTAAATCCACTTCGCCCACGGCGACAAACCGCTTAAAGTTGGCGTACCCTCGAAGATAGATACACTGCTTTGCCCCCACAAGGCCATGCTTTAAGATCGACTGCGCTTTAAAGCGCAACACCATTTCACGCGCCTCATAGTCAATCGTTAAATCAAAGGGCGCTTCGGCCTCTTTCACGGCGCCTCGCGCCGTTTCATAGCCAAAACTCAAACGTAACGTTTCACTGCGCAAATTTTCCGCAAATCGTGGCGAATGGGCAAAATTCAATCGCACCGTCAATTCTTCGGTCTGATCCTTGGAGGGCTTGGATGGTTCCACTTTCATCGCAAAAGGCGTCAACGCCTCGAGCATCACCCGATAGTGCGCTTCCACCTCGCCTAAACAGCGATTGGACCATTGGGAGAGCACCCCTTCAATTTCTTGACGTTCATAGGGCTCATAACACTGCTTAATCGTTTGAAAGTGCGCGCGGAATCGATTTTCAAAGCCGTCACGCTCAATGCGAATTCCGGCCAATAACCCACGATTGAAATTGACAATTTCACTCAATTCCGAAAAGAGACTGTAGGCTTTATCACGACTCACATCGAGCCAGCGCGAGGGCACATGGAATAAGTGCTGACGGGCCTCTTCAAGGCTCGTCCATTGATAGCTCTTGGGAACCTCCGTAATACACGGGAACCACGGCGTAAAGGGCGAGACTTCGGGCGAAGCGGACGTGCGCCACAGCGCATTAAAGGCCGTGTACGGATTAAATTCCATCACCCAAGCTTCACGAGTGTGTAACCACGCAATGTCCCAAGCATCATGATGGAACGCATCGGCCCCACCGTCGCCACGCTCGCGATACGTTTCCACACTCGTTTGACGCAAAATCGATTGCACCAATTCCACCGAAATGCGATCAAACGCACATTCGTCAATGCTAAGCATTTCGGGCATCGCTAACGGATCGTTATAGTCGCGCCCCGTTAGCACCTTCCAGCCCAAACGCAAGCGATTAAACTTCGTGGGCTTATAGCGATTGCAGTCGCTTTGATACACGCGCGCAAAATCAAAATCGCGATAGTCATCAAACGCAGGACGATAGTATTTTTTGGCGATGGCATAACTGATCACGTCCGGGCTCGAAAGTACCGCCTCGCGCGCCTGCCAATTGGCTTGACGAAGGGCCAACACATTGGAAATCACCATCACGGCGTCGTCCGGGACCCGTTTGGCCATCCAGCGCCGCCCATAAACGACACTTAACACCCACGCTTCGTTGGCGTCGGCTAACGTATAGTTTCTCGCTTCACCACGATACCCATAGGTCGAAATGAGCGAGCCCATGAGTTCGACCGCTTCCCGCGCCGTTTTGGCACGCTCGGCCACCACGCGACGCAGCAAAAAGCCAATGCCGCCCTCACTAAAGAGCTCGTCGGGATCCCCTTCGGTGCGATCAAAACTCGTCCCGCCGCCATTACTCGTAATGACAACGCCCGCTTCGTTAATAAAGGCTTGATCAAAACTCGAGCCATGCACGTCCAAACAATTGGACCAATACGTCGTTAAAACGGCATCGACTTGAGGAATACGCGCGGCACCGGGCTCGCCCGTCAATACTTGCGAAGGATCACGAGCGCCCCCGGGACAGACGAATTGCTGATACATCACACGACCAGCGGCATCTTCGGTATGCCCAACAATGACACAACCGGTGGCTGAGGCTTTTTTTCCAACAATGACGGTGGTACACATACAATTCTCTCCTCGAGTCAATGATGCGAGTGCGCGCTTAAAGGGCGTTAGAAGGGACGCGAAGCACGCTTTTGGTCCTCGTGCTCACGTCCCTACTGTGGAATCATTGGGCCTTTTTCTCAAGACGACGCGAGAGCCAATAAAGCCCAATGAGGGTTTTACAGTCCGTGATATACCCCTCGTCACACATGCGTAACGCAACGTCCAACGGCACACGAACCACTTCTAAATATTCCCCAGGATCCAGGGCTTGCGATTCAAAGGTGAGGTCTTCCACCAAATACACCGTGATCGACTCGTCCGAGTAACCAATGGCGTTACGTAACACCCCTAAATAGGTCCAGGTCTCCCCTAAAATGCCACATTCTTCTTTGAGCTCACGCTTAGCGGCCTCTAAGGGGGACTCATCCGGATCAATCTTCCCCGCGGGAATTTCCCAAAAGGCTTTTTTACAGGGATGACGCCACTGACGTTCTAAAATCACCATCCCCTCGCTATCCAAGGGAATCATGGCCGAGGCGCCACGGTGGGGCAACATGTAGCGTACCGAGGTTTCTTTCCCGGGTAACACCACATCTTCACGAACCAATTGCACAAACGGACTTTGAAATAAAATCGATTTCTTCACCGTCGTTTCCGTTAACGGATCATGATCACGTTCGGCTTTGGTGGGTTCAGTGAGTGTCATGAATGGACATGACTTGGTGTCGGACGACATTTTCTAGCCCCCTTTTTTTGCATCGCAAAAGTCTTAAAGTTTCCCTCTATTTTAACGCCTTAGAGCCCTTAACTCCTACGAATTTCGTCGGTTTGTCCGCGTTGCTCACGGGGTTTTCTCACGCGCTCGATCCTTTTTCGGGCCTTTTACCGCTATAGTGCGGGTAAATCCTAGCTCCCCCGTCCGAGTCTCTTCTTTAAGGTATAGTTAGTCTGCTCGAATGTTCCGTCAGGCTTTTTCTTCGTTTTTCATATGCATATTCTCGTTGTTGGTGCGGGATTAATGGGACTCACGGCGAGTCTGAAATTAATCCAAAACGGTCATCAAGTTACGCTCATTGAAGCACTCTCGAGTGCGTGCCAAAAAGCGTCTTACTCCTCGGCTGGATATATTGGCCTCACGTCTCCCCATTTAATGGGCGAGTCTGCCGATCGTCTGACCCGTGTGGGTGCCCGTCGTCATTCCAATACGGGACTCATTTATGGCTCCCGTGAAGCCCTAAAATATTTGGGCTTTGTGAACGAACTTGCCAAAGAACGTCGTCCCGAACGCATTGAGCGCCGTCGTGCTCTGAGAGCTGTCTCTTATACACATCTCCGAGCCCACGAGACCGTACTAGATCTCGTA
>CAMYAA010000034.1 GCA_947253615.1 uncultured Sutterellaceae bacterium | reverse complement strand
CAAATAATAGAGAATGACGTGAAAATGCCTGATGGGGGCGCAAAACTCTATCTCTTAGGAGGTAATCTGAGGGGTTTTCACTAGGTCAGATTGATGTAATTTTTAACAAAGATGTAAACAAACAAATCTGTCCTTGCAATAGCCTTCTAACCTTGGCAATCTTAACGGGTTATAGATAAAAGCGTTCATGGACGCGTTTTTTATAAATTTTGACTATAGAAGTGAGAAATTATGAAAAATTTTGATGCAGTGATTATCGGCTTTGGTAAGGCTGGCAAGACGTTAGCGGTCTTTTTGGCCTCCAAGGGCCAGAAAGTGGCGATGGTAGAAAAGGATGAAGGGATGTACGGTGGCACGTGTATTAACGTGGGCTGCATTCCGAGTAAGTCTTTGGTTTACTCCTCGCACGACCGTCAATTAGCCAATCCTGATTTGGATCGTGATTCCCGTTTAGCTTTATTCAAGAAAGCGGTGGAAGAAAAGACCCAATTGATTGGGATGCTTCGCAACAAGAACTATCACATGTTAGCCGACAAGGAAAACATCACGGTTTTCCATGGTACGGGTTCGTTTGAAAATGCGAACACGGTGAAGGTTTCTTATCCGGACGGTTCTTACGAATTACTTCAGGGTGAAAAGATTGTGATCAACACGGGCGCTCGTCCGTTGATCCCATCGATCGAAGGCCTTTCGGAAAGCAAGCGTGTTTACGTGAGCGAAACGCTTTTGAACTTGGATGTGTTACCGGAACACTTCGTGGTGTTGGGCGGTGGTTACATCGGTTTGGAATTCGCTTCGATCATGCGCAAGTTTGGTTCCAAGGTAACGATCATCCAGCGTGGTGCGACGTTCTTACCCAAGGAAGACCGTGATATCGCGGATGTGATTTTGGCGGACTTCGAAGCTCAAGGCATTCGTGTGGTGAAGAAGGCCAAGATCCTCTCGGTCAATCCGGGTGAAGCCGCTGACGAAGTCGTGATGGGCATGGAAGACGGTTCGATTGAAACGTTGAGTGCCGATGCGCTCTTGTTAGGGACGGGTCGTAAGCCCAATGTGGAAGGATTAAACCTTGAAGCTGCTGGCGTGAAGCTCAATGACAAGGGAGCGATCGCTGTGGACGAACATTGCCGTACGGGTGTGCCCAATGTTTGGGCCGTGGGTGACGTGACGGGTCATGCCCAGTTTACGTACATGAGCTTGGACGACTTCCGTATCGTTCGTGATCAGCTCTTTGGTCAGGGCTTACGCACGATGAGCAATCGTGGTCATGTGCCTTACTCCGTCTTTATTGATCCAGCCTTCTCGCGTGTTGGGATGACGGAAGAAGAAGCCAAGGCTGCGGGTTACACCGTTAAGGTGGGCAAGTTGCCGGCCGGTGCCATTCCGAATGGCTCGCATCTTACGCAATCCGCGTGGCTTGTTAAAGGTCATCATCAACGAAGACACCAATGAAATCTTAGGGGCTCACTTATTCTGTGAAGAATCCTATGAAATGATTAACTTGGTGAAGGTGGCGATGGATGCCCACTTACCGTACACGGTCTTACGTGATGCGATCTACACGCATCCGACCATGACGGAATCGTTTAACGACTTATTTAAGCTTTAATGGTGAGCGAGGGACTCGTGCTCACGAGTCCACCGCCATGCATTAATGCGACGCTCGGAGGGGCCTAGTGGCTCCTCTGCGTACGAAGGGACTTTAAGGGAGAGTGTGAGAATGCTCTCCTTTTTTTGTGGAAAGCCGTGAAGACGGGGAAAGCCACTTGATAGGCTCGGCCGTGGAGAAGGACGGCGTTTGTGGTGCCCACAAAAATGCGCGAGCGCTAAGGCCTAAAGCACTCGACGTGAATGCCATCCTCTCGATAGAAACGCAGTGGGCTTGGGATTTGTAGTGATTGGTGTTTATAGAGGATTAATGTAACGCTTTGATAGGAGTGAGGGGTTGGTCTTTAGAGCGAGGGTGAAAAACGAATAGACTATAGGGATGAAGAACGATTCGCGTGGATGGGGGCGAATGGATCATGGCGCAATCAAGAATTTGGTTATATAAGACACTGCTGACCTTGCTGCAGGGCATTGCGATGATTACCGACTACTTTTTAAATATCCTCAGGTTTGTGGTTGCGGTGTTTGAGGGGACGATTGGCAACCTCATCGTCGGGCTCTCGGGCGTCACGTTTGTGATTGGGTGCTTACTCTGGTTGGTGGATTCTAAATATGGGTTTTTGGTCAAAGCTTCCATTGGGCCTTTGATTCTATTTTCGCCGTGGGGCCTGCCGCTATTGGTGCACCTTCTGATTGAAGGGGTTCGTGCATTGAAGGATAAGCTACTGATCGCTTTGGGCAATAAGCTAGTCGACCACTACCAGTCCACGCAAAACGAGTGAGTCTATGGGTCACGCTCTTGGGAAATACGATCTTTCTCAACCCTTCAACTGAGGGCCGTCACCCCATCACGGCGAGAGCAGGGCGCCTTCTAAAAGACGATTTTTTTTGGTATCCTTCTTTTTGATAAAGCGGTTAATTCTTTTAGGGGAGAAAAAAGCCAAAAAACACCGTTAAAACCCCTCATTTAAATGAAATCTATTAATCTCATTGAGAGCCTTGATAATGCATATTAGGGTTTTATCCCAAGTAATTCACTGTAGTGACATTGCCATTGAGACTTCTAAAAAAGATTAAAAACGTCTTCTTTATTGTGCGGGTTCGCAACCCTGGAAAACGCGACTTTCGTCTGTGTTTCTTAAACCCATTGTTCGGTTTAACCGACTGTTAGGTCTATGATTGATACTGACTGGTTGGTGAGAATTACCGACGAATTTGATGGGCTTTTTTTGCGCTTTAAAACACTTCTCGACAATTTTTAATCGCTCAAGTAAAAGGTATAGATAATGTTTTAGATCATTATTTTTATAAATCTGTCAAGAGCGAATTAATAGGGTTTTATCCAATACCTGATGGGAGGCGAGTCCCTACACCTGTGGGAATTTTACAAGTTGTTAACTAATGTGTCTTACTCGAACCCGTCGGTGAGAGTCAGTCACATTGAAAGTTTTCATTTCTTAACAAGGGGATAGCAATGAGTAATAAACTTTCTCGCCGTAATTTCTTGGTCGGCACGACTGCGGTCGGTGGCATGATGCTCGGGATGGGCCAGGCCCAAGCTCAGACGACCAACGGCAAGATTCCTTCCAAGTGAACCTTAGAAGCTGACGTCGTTGTGGTGGGTGCAGGTGCTGCCGGTATTCCGACGGCCATTCGTGCTGCTGAAAAGGGCTTGAGTGTTATCGTCGTTGACGGTAACTACGATATTGGTGGTCACGCTATCGTGTCCATGGGTAACACGGCTTTAGGCGGTGGTACGGCTCATCAGAAGAAGTACGGCATTGATGACAGTCCTGAAAAGTACTTCAAGGACTTAACGGACTGGTCCGTCGTTTTGAACAACGGCTATCCCGAATATCGTTATAACGACCGTGAAATGGCGTATCAAATCGCGCATAACTCGGTTCCGACCTATGACTGGTTAGTCTCCTTAGGTATTCCTTTCCTTGATAAGGCTCCGGACAATGACGGTGCTTTAGGGACGGGTTTAGGTGCGCCTCGCGAACTTCACTTTGCTTGGACCAAGGGTGCGGGTAAAGAATCCCCCAACGGTAAGGCGGGTGCTGGTTTAATGCGTCCTCTTGAAGATGCCGCTCGTAAGAAGGGTGTGAAGTTCCTTCTCAACTACTACATGGACGGTTTGATTCAAGAACCGAGCAAGGATGGCAAGCCGGGTCGTGTCTTAGGGATTGATGCCCACTACAATCCTCGCTTCCTCCCGGATGGCACGCAGTTAAAGAGCTTCCGCAACGATGGCAACATCGAAATGAGCGAAAAGAACATTACGGTTCGTGCGAAGAAGACCCTCGTGTTAGCGACGGCTGGTTACACGGCTAACGTTGAAATTCGTCGTATTGAAGACCCGCGCTTAACGGAAGAATACGCAACGGCTATGGAAGACTGGTCTTACCAAGACGGTTCCGGTACGGTTGCTGCTTTGAAGGCCGGTGGCGGTCTTTGGGGTATGGCCTGTGCCTTCACGGAACGTCCGATTTGCGTGACCCGTGGTGCTGTGGTGGGTGTGCATGACACCTACTTAGCTTGGTCCAAGTACTCCCCGATCTTCCCGCTCATTAAGCACACGGGTGTGCCGCTTCGCGATTGGCAAAATGCCATCGTGGTGAACCAAGTGGGTAAGCGTTTCTATGACGAAACGGTGGACGTTGACGCCGCGGCTGGTACGCAGGTTTACTACGGTTCTTCCAACACCCAACGTGGCTTGTTAGAAGAATCCAACGCCGAATTCTATCCTGATATGAAAGAAAATCCCTATGTTCCTGGGGATTGGCACAATGTCAAGCGTACGAAGTATCGTCCGGTGAACTTCATTCATGCCGCTTTGGCCGTGAACGAAGGTTCGCAGTCGCCTGACTGGTCCGCGGGTCCGCAATGGGCTATTTTGGACAGCGAAGGTGTGAAGCGTGAAAAGATGAAGACCGATGCGGTTCACGTTGACCCGCAGTACTTCTTCAAGGGTGACACCTTAGAAGAATTGGTTCAGAACATCAACACGAACCCGTACATGAAGCACAAGATGGATCCGAAGGTTTTAGCGGAAACCATCAAGCGCTACAACAGCTTTGTTGAAGCTGGTGAAGATAAGGACTTCAGCAAACCCAAGCCCCAGTACAAGATCGAAAAGGGCCCGTTCTATGCGGCCTGGACCTCGGTCACGTTACATGACTGCTACGGTGGTATCCGTGTTGACAAGGACTGCAATGTCTTGTCCGTTGAAGGCGATAAGATCCCTGGCCTTATGGCAGCGGGTGAAATCACCGGTGGTTCGAGCATGCACGGTTTGTCCCGTGGTTTAGTCCAAGCTTACATTATTGGTAAGAACCTCTAGTCGTTAGGAGATAACGTATGAAAAAAGCCATCGCTAGTGTCCTCATGGGCCTAGGGATGGCTTTGACAGCTTTCTCTGTCCAAGCTGCCGAGGCACCGACCCCCCAACAGTGTTTGGCGTGTCACGGTGGCACTTTGGAGAATTTAGCTGCCAAAGCCCCCATGGTCAATGATGAAGAAGATAACCCCGTACAGCCCCATCAATATTTAGATGTGCAAGCAAAATACCCGCATAAGTCGAAGGTTTTGCCCGAATGTACGAATTGTCATCAACCCCATCCGTTCCCACCCACGCCTGAATGGTTAAAGAACCGTGAAAAGGCCAACTTATCGGCTTGCTACAGCTGTCACCATAAAGAAGTGATTAGCAAGTGCACGGAATCGGGTTGTCATAACAAGTTACCGTCCTAATTTTTTCTAGAAACGGTTTTTGTTAAAACACGAAAGAGCTCGTTGAGACGAATGGTCAACGGGCTCTTTTGCGTTATGGGCGTGAGGGGCGGGAGGACCGCCCGTCTGGAGTAGGGGCGAAATGTGGGCGCCCCAGGGCTGCCCCAGGGCCGCCCTAGGGGCGACTCATGTCCTCTCGCTCTTTCGTTTTAGCCTTTGTATGCTTCTTTAAGGCGTATTAAAGGCCTTTTTCAGATCGATGGGCATGGCCTGATACCCTTCGGAGTCTTTAAATTGGATTTCCACCGCTGGTTCTTTTTCGCCCCACTTGAATTCGTTTAAGAAGGGATTGGGCTGAGAGTCGTAACCGCCCTTTTTCAAGTTATAGTTTGCCCCTGCGGTGGCCGAGTACACAAAGACCGAGTTTTTATCAGCTTGGTATTCGGTGAGCGAGGTGACGGGGCTAAACCATTCGTGACCGCGTTCTTTTCCGTACTCCCAGAGTTGTTCGACGGTGTGTTTTTTCTGGTCGATCTTATAGATCACCGCACGGGAGTATTTCATGGTGGGGAATGGGGGTTGCTCCATCCCACGCCCGTCCCCGTTATCAAAGACGGAGAGGTACACATAACGTTGATCGCTTTTGGTCGGAATGCGCCAAGCCGTATGCTGGGTCCAGATCCAATCAAAGGCGGGGTCTTCGCAGTGGGAGGCATCACACTTGGCGGGCTTTCCATTGTTTAAGACCGGTTTGAGCACTTTATCGGCAAAGGGTGCTTTCCATCCTTTAGGAGCGCCAAGAATCCATTTGACCTGATGATCTCGCCCAATCTTGATAATGGCCGACTGGTGGCGTGAAGAGATGATGATGGAATCATCCGTGGGATCGTAATCCACGGAATTGACGTGCACCCAATTGCGTCCTGGACCCGTCCCGACAATGTCCCCGTATTTTTGGTTTTCTTCTTGGCGTTTGAGCGCTTCGGCGGAGAGGGTTTTACCCGCTTGGGTCGGATCGATATTTAAGCAGACGGCCCCTTGGTCGAGCACTTTCAGGATGGTATCTCGATAAGGGTCGAGGATATCAAAGAGTCGCCATTCGTCTACCACGCGCGCGTTTTCGTCGAGCTCGATAATGACGTCACGGACGGTACGCACGTGTTTTTTCCCGTCGGGAAAGACGTAATCGGCGCTCGCGACACGTAGCAGAATATGGCCGTTAGGCATGGGGTGGGTTGCGTGACTAAAGTCGGCGTAGGCCATGGGCAATTTGCGATTAAAGATTTCGCGACCCATTAAATCGTATTTGGCGTAACGTTGACCGTAGCCCCAGACGAATGCCCCGTCGGGGGTTTGTCGAAAGCCCATCATGATGCCGGTTTTATTGAGATCGGCAGGATCATAAATGGCGGAAGGTTCCATGTACCAGCGTAAGTCACCATGACTGTCGTAGATGGCATTTTGTGGAGGGAAGACCCACTCGAGCGTGCCGCCGGTGGGGTTGTTCCACACGGCTTGAGAGGCGTTGGCAGGTAACGGGAGCATGTTGTTAATGAGGTATAAGCGGTCCTTAAATTCGGGACTCATCTTTTTTACTTCCGCTTTGGGGAAGGTATTGGCCTCACTGGAGTAGCCCGTGAGTGCGATAAACGCCGGGGCGGTACGGATGCGGTAGCGCTCCGCCGTGATACGCTTGGATTGAGCATGAGCGGTTTTGGTGTAACTCACTTCCATGGTATTGCGCGTATCGGGATAGAGCCCAAAGATAGGAATACCGCCGTGGGTACGGCACTCGGTGTCGCTTACCTTATATTCGAGCGTGATGCCGTCGGGCGTTTTGGGGAGTACCTTGACGGAAACGTCGCTCAGGACATAGCCCCCGTTTTTAATGACGGCGGTGAGTGGGGCGATTTTGTAGGGATTTAATAGGACGGCCCCAATTTCGCCATCGACTTTGTATTTGATATGCGTTCCGGAGGCGCCGCCTAAGGCGAAGGCGGGAGCTGCGCTAAAAAGAAGGCTACCCATGATGAGGGTAGCCAGGCTCTTTCGAAGTTCGCGTGTCATGCGTTGACCTTTGAAGTGAGTGGAGAGAAAAAACTAGAGTTAATGTATCAGAGAAAGCTGAATTTTTCCTTGAGTTAGCTACGAAACGTTACGATTTGTCCGAACAAATAAAAGCCTTCTGTTTTTTAGTGTAGAGAAATTCGAGAATCAATTCTAGGGCGCTTAATGGTGTGGGGGACGTTTGTCTCGGGCTCGGGCTCAGGGCTTTTTCAGTCAGCAGGGGCTGTCTCTTATACACATCTGACGCTGCCGACGATATGCAGTGTGTAGAT
>CAMYAA010000033.1 GCA_947253615.1 uncultured Sutterellaceae bacterium | reverse complement strand
TCTACACACTGCATATCGTCGGCAGCGTCAGATGTGTATAAGAGACAGGTCCTCGTCGCGGATGGCGGCCCCGATAAAGGGGGTTGGGCCCTCGAAATCGAAGCGCCGTTAACCCAAGCGGACGTAACACCCGTCACGACAGAATCGCCCTCAGCCTCGAACCCCGCTGAAAGCACACCGGCCGAATCGACAACACCCATGAGCTTTTTCACGGCGCTCATTTTTGCGCTCGTTGGGGGCTTGATCCTCAACCTCATGCCTTGCGTCTTCCCGGTGCTCTCCTTGAAGCTCTTAGACTTAATCGAAGGGCATCGTCAAGGAAAACCCATTGTCTCGCACGGGGTTGCCTTTACCGTCGGGGTCCTCATTTGCATGTTGATCATCTCGGGAGTGCTCTTGGCACTGCGCAGTTTTGGCGTCGCGCTCGGGTGGGGCTTCCAATTGCAAAACCCCATCGTGGTCTCCGCACTGTTGCTCCTTTTTGTGACCTTAGGCGTTAACTTATTGGGACTCTTTGAATTTACGGCGGGTTCAGGCCTAGCCGACGCAGCGAGCTCGTCCCAAGATCGTCGTGGTCCCGTGGGGTCGTTCTTCACCGGGATCTTAGCGGTTATCGTCGCTAGCCCCTGTACCGCTCCCTTTATGGGCGCGGCCTTAGGCTACGCCCTCACCGTCTCCCCCGTTGAAGCCTTGAGCGTCTTCTTGGCCTTAGGGCTTGGGATGGCCTTACCGTGGTTACTGCTTTGTATCTTCCCAGGATGGGCGCGCTTCTTACCGCGTCCGGGCCAATGGATGGTGACGTTACGTCGTTGGATGGCTTTGCCCATGATCCTCGCCGCCATTTGGCTCGGTTGGGTGCTCTCCAAACAAATCAACATGAATGGCATGCTCATTGTCATCGCCTCCATTGGCGCCACCTTGATTTTCTGGTGGTTGCTCGGGCGCGAACAGTGGGGCAAGGGACGCAATCGTCCACTCATGACCTTCATGGGGATCGTGATTGTTTTCGCACTCGCCTTGGTCGGCATGGATAACTTCTCGCGCAACGCCTCCTCAGGGCACAAAGGCGAATGGACTCCTTGGTCACCCACGGCTGTTGAAAACGCCTTAAAGGCGGGCAAGCCCGCGTTTGTCGACTTCACGGCCGCCTGGTGTATCACGTGTCAGGCCAATAAGTTCACGACCTTAAATCGCGATCGTGTGCAAGAAGCCTTCGCTAAACACCATGTGGAACTCTTTATGGCCGATTGGACCAATCAAGATCCTGCCATTACGGAAGCGTTGGCCCGCTTTGGTCGAAGCGGTGTTCCGCTCTACCTCTTATATTGGCTCGACGGACGCATTGATGTGCTCCCGCAGCTTTTAACCCCCGATGGGGTGATTAAAGCGCTCGACGCCCTCCCGTCGTAATCCAACAAAAACCGCCCGAGTCGATACAGACGCCGGGCGGTTTCTTCTTTTAGGGCTTGGGCTGATCATAAACCCAAGTGATTAAATCGTTTAAAAAGCCAATCCCCTCACTTAAGTGATGCGTCCCCTCAATGCTCGCGAAAAGGGCATAACGACGGCCATTTTTCGCATGAATGTAGCCCCCAATGGCCCGCACGTTATTGATCAGCCCCGTCTTAATTCGCCCATAGCGAGGCGCCACCTCGCGACGCGCCATGGTGCCATCCACCGCACTCACGGGTAAACTCGATAAATACTCACTCATATAGGGACTCTGCCACCCATGGACTAAAAGGGCAGCCATAAAATCCCCCGTCACTCGCGTCTTTCGCGAGAGCCCCGAACCGTTTTCTACCAAAACGCCCGCCTCGGGCAAGTGATATTCACGCATCCACGCCGCCAAGACCCCTTGAGAGAGCGTTTCATTGAGCCCATGAGGACCACGGGACGCGGTGTTTCCTGCCGTGCCCGAGAGCGCCAAGCCTTCTTTAACCGTCGGACTCGAGCGTAAAAACGCCTCGGTCGACTCACTTAACGGCAAAGCCCCCTGCGAGACATCCACCCCCGTCGACCAGGCACGCTCCCCGAGCGCTAAAAACAAATGACGCGCCAGAAGATTGTTCGAGAATTTATTTGTGTACTTCACAATCTCAGACAGGGGCGAGGAAACGCTCGTCATTAAGCGTGTGCTCGCTTGGGGTCGCCCCCCTGAGACCACACGCCCTTTAAAGACGCCGCCCACCTTGGCCCACTGCGCTTTAAATAAGCGCGTCCAATAGTCATTGGCGTCAAAACCCACCACGCTATAAATCTTGGGACCGCAACTCAATGGCAGTCCCCCTTTAAAGCGAATCTTCCCTGGGGTGTCCTCACTAAAGCCTAAACGCTTTTTCCAGTCGCCACAGGGCCCAGGGAGCAAAGGAATCGTTTTGGGAAAACTCACCCCAGCGAGCTCAGGTAACCCGATCACGCGAGCCACCTTGGCTTTTTCCTCGGGCACGAGCTCAAAACTCATTGCCCCATAATTCACAATGGCCGCATCCGGTAACGTGTTATACGGGCGATGCGCTTGCCCATCAAAATCACTAGCGGCCTCTTGGGGAGCTAGAAATAGCGAGCGATCAATCACCACGTTACCCGTAATGGTTTTAACCCCTAATTGGCGAAGGCGCTCCAAACTCAACGCAAAATTCTCAATCACCCAGGTCGGGTCTCCACCGCCCTCAATGTAGAGATTGCTAATCTGCTCCGCACGATTGGGGCGAGAACTCGCCCAAAACGTCGTATTAAAGGTGTAGTCCACCCCAAGCCACTCGAGCGCCGCTAACGTCGTGATGAGTTTAGCGGTGGAGGCGGGCGCAATCGGACGATCGGGATTGACCGATAAAAGACGCACCGGCGCATCGAACCCACGTGGGAGTCCTTCCACCACCGCCACGAGACGATTGCCTTCGAGCCCACGGGCTTCCCAGCTCGTCTTCAATGAGGGAGGTAACGTCGATAAGGGCGCAGCCCCCACACTACTCACCCCAAACAACACGACACTCAAAAGCCAACTCGCTCGCATGAATCCCTTACTTCCATCAAAAAAAATCAACATCGAACAAAACTTTTTGATTCAACCCTTGATAAATCAAATTCTGTCCCCATATATCGATTATCCTAGGACGTTCGTTTGAGTCAAGCACGTCTTAGACAACGTTTTTTTAATTATCCGAGGAACTCATCCCCTAAAAAAGAAGATTCGGATGAGTGATTCCTCTGCAACTTCCTTTTTGTTGGAGAAATCTCAAATGCAGATTCGTCCGTTGCACGACCGTGTCATTGTTAAACGTCTTGAAGCCGAAACCACGACCGCTTTTGGTATCGTCCTTCCCGACAGCGCTGGTGAAAAGCCCGATCAGGGCCAAGTCTTAGCCGTCGGTCCGGGTAAGCGCGACGAAGCCGGTCGCTTGATTGCGCTCGACGTTAAAGTCGGTGACAAGGTGCTCTTTGGTAAGTACTCGGGCCAGACCGTCAAGGTCGACGGCCAAGAACTTCTCGTGATGCGCGAAGAAGACATCATGGGCATTCTCGAATAAGTCCACCACAGACTTAGAGAACTCCATCTCCAAACCCAATTCTTTAGATAAAGGAACAAAACATGTCTGCTAAGCAGGTTCTTTTCGGTGATGAAGCCCGCGTCAAAATGGTTCGCGGCATTAACACGTTAGCCAACGCCGTCAAAGTCACGTTAGGCCCGAAGGGTCGTAACGTCGTGCTCGAACGCGCGTTCGGCGGTCCTACGGTCACCAAGGACGGTGTCTCCGTAGCCAAGGAAATTGAACTCAAGGACAAGTTCGAAAACATGGGCGCCACGATGGTTCGTGAAGTCGCCTCCAAGACGAGCGATCACGCTGGTGACGGTACGACCACCGCTACCGTGTTGGCTCAAGCCATTGTTGACGAAGGCATGAAGTTCGTCGCCGCTGGCATGAACCCCATGGACTTGAAGCGCGGTATCGACAAGGCTGTCGCCGCTGCCATCGAAGAACTCAAGAAGTTGAGCAAGCCCACCACGACGAATAAAGAAATCGCTCAAGTGGGTGCCATCTCCGCCAACTCCGATGAAGAAATCGGCAACATCATCGCTGAAGCGATGGACAAGGTGGGTAAAGAAGGCGTCATTACCGTGGAAGACGGTAAGAGCTTGATGAACGAACTCGAAGTCGTTGAAGGTATGCAGTTCGATCGTGGCTACCTCTCCCCGTACTTCATCAACCAGCCTGAAAAGCAGGCCGCTGTTTACGAAAACCCGTTAATCCTCTTGCACGACAAGAAGATCTCCAACATTCGTGAACTCCTCCCGGTGCTCGAACAAGTCGCTAAGGCGGCACGTCCGCTCATGATCATCGCCGAAGACATCGACGGTGAAGCGTTGGCTACCCTCGTGGTGAACTCCATCCGTGGCATCCTCAAGGTTGTCGCTGTGAAGGCCCCGGGCTTTGGTGACCGTCGCTCCGCGATGCTCGAAGATATCGCCATCTTAACGGGCGGTACCGTGATCTCCCAGAACGTGGGCTTGTCCCTCGAAAAGGCTACCCTTGAACACCTCGGTACGGCTAAGAAGATCGAAGTGACCAAGGAAAACACCACCCTCATCGACGGGGCGGGTTCCGCTGACGCTATCGAAAACCGCGTCAAGCAGTTACGTCAACAGATGGAAGGCACCTCGAGCGACTACGATCGCGAAAAGCTCCAGGAACGCGTGGCCAAGTTGGCTGGCGGTGTGGCCTTGATCAAGGTCGGTGCGGCGACCGAAGTTGAAATGAAGGAAAAGAAGGCTCGTGTCGAAGACGCGCTCCACGCTACGCGTGCTGCCGTTGAAGAAGGTGTGGTTCCTGGGGGCGGTGTTGCTCTCATCCGCGCTAAGAAGGCCATCGCTTCCTTGAAGGGTGACAACGACGAACAAAACGCTGGTATCCGTATCGTCTTGCGCGCCATGGAAGAACCGTTACGTCAGATCGTCGCCAACGCGGGTGACGAACCTTCCGTCGTCGTGAACAAAGTCGCTCACGGTGAAGGTAACTACGGTTACAACGCGCAGTCCGGCCAGTACGGTGACTTAGTCGCCATGGGCGTGCTCGATCCGACCAAGGTGACCCGCACGGCTCTCCAAAACGCCGCTTCCGTCGCCTCCTTAATCCTCACCACGGATTGCATGGTTGCTGAACTTCCCCAGGAAGAAAAAGGCATGCCTGACTTAGGTGGTATGGGTGGCATGGGCGGTATGCCCGGCATGATGTAATCGTTAAACAAGCTCGTTTAATGATTGAAAAGAAGGCGCCCTGAGCGCCTTCCCATCAAAAACCGCGTTCCTTTAACGAGAAACGCGGTTTTTTTGGCCCCAAAAAAAGCGCACCCCCTAGGCATAAAGAGTGCGCCTTCACAACCTCGCCAATGGCGGGATTAACTGGCCGACTTCAATAACGCTTCGAATTTTTCCGCGTTTTGCTCAGCAATCGGAATATAACGGCCCGAAGGCGTCTTCAAAACCCCAAAGGGGACCGAACGCCCACCGGCACGACGATAAACCTTCGAGTTATTAAAGACCGCTTCACGCATCGCAAAATCGGGCGTCATCTTGCGCACGTCGAGCCCTTTAAATTCCGCATCTTTAAAGTGCGCAAAATGCGCTTCTAACGTGGCTTGCGGGTCCTTGGATTCTAAAATCGCAGCCCCCTGTAATTCACTCCAGGGACTTAACACCGCCACCGGATACCAAACAAAATTCACACGACCGAAAAAGGGCTTGAGCTGTTCAAACTCCCACTGGCACCAGGGGCATTGCGTATCAAAAACCATATACGCCACCCAGGGAGACTTCGTGCCAGCTATCACCACGCCTTTGCCTTTGGCTTGTAATTCTTCAAAGAATTCTTGCGCATTAAAATCGGTTGGGATGACAGGCTTCTTGGGCCACGTCTTCTTATTGGTGGCTTCTTGCGCCATCAATGAACTCGCTAACGGGGCAATCCCCGCAACGCTTAAGGCCTTAAATAGATCTCGACGATTGAATCCCATACTGACTCCTTTAGGATTGTGGTCATGGCAAAAAAGGCATGATTGAGGAAACCCTTTTTCACCGAAGAATCTCTCACAATACTATACAAACTCCAAGAACTCTGCGCTAAGATACACCCACTTTTACACATCTTGATGACTTCATTCGAGGGGAGCTCTCTGAACTATGACATTCTCAAAACGCTTATGGGACCGTGCGCGTGCTGTTCAATCTTTACTTTGTGTGGGCATCGATCCTGATCCCTCACGCTTCCCTGAAGATATTTTACAAACGAGCGATCCTTTATGGACGTTTTGCCAACGCTTAGTGGACGAGACCGCCCCCTATGCCATGGCCTTTAAACCCCAAATCGCTTACTTCGCTGCACTTCGCGCCGAAGCGACGCTCGAACGCTTGTGCGCCTATATCCACGAGCATCACCCGGCCATCCCCATCATCTTAGATGCCAAACGCGGCGATATCGGTTCGACCGCAAAACGCTACGCGCAAGAAGCCTTTGAACGCTACTGCGCTGACGCCGTGACGCTCTCGCCCTTCATGGGTTTCGATACCATCGAACCCTTTATGGAGTATGCCGATAAAGGGATTTTCTTGTTGTGTCGTACCTCCAACCCCGGCGGCTCGGACCTCCAGGCCCTCACGGTTGACGGGGAACCCCTCTATAAACGCTTGGCACGCTTGTGCGAAACCACGTGGAATAAAACCGGGGAATTAGGCATTGTCGTGGGTGCTACCTACCCCAAAGAATTGCACGAAATTCGCGAAGTCGCGCCCACCATCCCGTTCTTAGTCCCGGGCATTGGCGCACAGGGCGGCACCGTCGCCGACGTCCTCGCTAACGGAACCCGTACCGACGGTTTGGGCGTTATTCTTAACGTGGGCCGCTCCATCATGTACCCGAAGACGGGCACCCAACGCGAAGCTGCCCAAGCCTTCCAGGCCCAAAGCGCCCTCGCCTTCAAAGCATAATTGCCTCAGGGTTTAAAAAAAGAGCCATCGATCGTTCGGTGGCTCTTTGATTTTGTTAATGACCTTTTTTCGCGCCATGCCCCGCCTGAGCACCTTCGCTCTCAGCGGCGCCCTGTTGACGCTCTCGCTCGGCTTGAGCCTTGATCGCATCCGCCTCTTCTAAGGCTTTCACGTCTAAGTACTCTAACCCCAACAAGGCATACACTTGGCTCAAGGGCACTTGCAATGAGTAGATGTTGTTCTTCTTATAAACCACACCCTTACTCACCAATTGCTCGAGATTTTCGTCCACTAACGTAAAGCCACGCCACGATTTGGGCGTCACCGAGAACGCGAAATGACCGCGTTCCGCTTGCGTATTCGAATAACGAATTTCCCCATTGGCAAACGAACGATCCCCTAAGGTTTCTAGGGCAACGTCCCTGAAGAGAATATTGCTTTGCGAGCGACGTAACGCCTTCAACGTCTTTTTCTGTAAGAGCTCACTCGACAACCCGATCGAACTCAAGTTGTAGATCACCATCTGCGGGAGACGTTCAAAAATCACCTCACCGCTAAAGAGCCCAACGCGCCCTATGTCCTTAAACGCCGGCTGATCCACCTTCCACTTCAAGTCCACATCGTAGAGCGGGAAGTTCATCTTGGAGCCCTCGTGGCGCGTCAACGCCTTCGTAATCGTTGCCGACTTCCACGTAAATTCAGGCAACACCTTCGAGTCCAAAACGAGCGCACCAAGCTTGACCTTGCTCGAAGAGGCGGTCAAATAACCATAGTTCGAGACCGTATGAA
>CAMYAA010000032.1 GCA_947253615.1 uncultured Sutterellaceae bacterium | reverse complement strand
AGTACGGTCTCGTGGGCTCGGAGATGTGTATAAGAGACAGGCCCCCGAGGTGGCAAAGACAGCCCCAACGGCTTTTTTGTTCATCCCGAGCGCCACTAAAGCGGGACCCATCAAGGCCAAGCACAACACCCCTAAGCCTACGGCCGAGGTGATAACCATCGAAACGGCCTTGCCGAGCATAAACGCGACAAAGACCAACACGTACGGGTGCTTAATCGCGGCTAACGGCTTAATGGCGATATTCACAAAGGCATCGTTGGCCCCAATATGGGTCATGTAGGTCGCAAAACCTACCATCACCATGATGATTAAACCTAAGCCCGCAAGGCGGTTGGAGAACATGTAGCGAATGAACTCAACAATGTTCAAATAGTCGTTCCCCGTCGGGAGGGCTTTGGCAGGAAGAAACGTCCCTGTATGGAAAAGGATGGAGCAAAGCAGCATGAATACGCCGCTCGTGAAAAGCACCATGGGCGCATAGCGGCCCTTAACAATAGCCCAGCCCACAACAATGAGGGTCAAAATACCAATCAGGATACCTATCATAGGAATACCTTTCGTCAAGAATGGTCAGAGTCAAAAAACACCCCTGAGTAAAAAACGCGTCAAAAACGCTTTCCACACAATGGGGTTCATACAGTCCATTCAAGTATCTGCCCTCCTTCCCTAATACGCTAGCGTCTTTAGGGAAGATCCCTAAGCTTTACAACGCAAAATACGCCTTTTCCGGGCTCTAAAAAACAAACACCCTCCAAAGTCATTCGAGACCTTAAAGGGTGGCAATGAGGCGAACCGTTGCGTAAACGATTAGTCTTCCGAAGGTTCAGGATCCTTCTTACCCGGATTACGGTTCCATAACCCAGCGTCGATCATCGCACCGTTGGGGCGAGGCGCATCCACTAATTGGAGGGTATGGTAATCGCGGTGTTCGAAGTCGCCTTCGATATTGGGCACGTCCAAAATCGTCGTCTGATCGTACGAGAAAGTGCCGTCTTCGTTAAACGTGAACGTCACCGTCCAGGACTTCGTCGTAAAGGCTTCTTCCAAGAACGGGTTCGAGCAAATCCCATTCACGGTCGAGCCGCGTTCAGCACGTAACGTGAAGGTCTTGTCACCCGGTTTAGCTTTACCCATAGCCATGGCCACTTGACCACGAGGAATGGCTAACGTCATATAGATCGTTTCGGTTTCCGGTTCCCAAAGCAAGAACCCTAACTGGTCATGGAAAGCGGCACGTTCATCGGGCTTCGTGATAAACACGTGATAGCGTAAGCCATAAAAGAGCTGCGGGCCGTTGTTTTGTGGATCGCACAACTCAAATTCCCAACGTTCATGATAGGGTTCAGTTTCAGCGCCCCAAGCTTGTGGGTGCGTATCCACACCACTCTTACCTTCCCAATTCCCGGCTAAGGGGGCCAGAGGTCCTAACATGGAAAGCGTATCTGGATTCGCTTCCGTTTCGGTATATATATCCTTGTACTTCATTTTGAGGATCCACTATTTTGGTTGTGGTTGAAAAATTCGTTTGAGGCCGGGTGAGAATTCACCTTGTGTTACACGCCACGTTGGTCTTAAGTCTCGAGTCCAAAGCGTAGGGTCAGAGGGTATAACAGCACCTGGTCATCTCCGAGAGAGAGCTCACCCCTAGGAGGGAAATCTCATCTGCACACAATAGTATCATTGTTTAGCCATTCTGGAAAAGCCCAATCTATGCGGGTTAGACATGCTTCTTTCCCTTTGTGGCACTTCTAGATTCGCACTTTCACACAATTATCGCTATTATGGAGGCTGGTTGATTGCGTCCCTAGTGTTGAGCCTATTGGCTCAATATGCTTTTTGGGTCCATAAAAAGCCCCGCAATCGTGTGTATAACACTCAAGCGAACATTACTCGAAAAGTGCCGTCCTTTGCTTTTAAGCCACTGGGTGCAGCTGCACTCGTATTCATGCTCACCTTTAGTCAGGCGAGTTTCTCAGAGCCCACATCGAGTGCGAACGATACTTTACGTCTATCGACCGCGCCGATGAGCTATACCGAAGCGGTGACGACGTTACGTCAAAATGCCGATCGTTTACGCATGGCCAACGCCAATGTCTCTCGAGCCGAAGCCCAATCGAAAGGCGCTCGCTGGTTAGGTGGTCCCCGTGTGGACTTAAATGCAAAACAAGTCTGGGGCACAAAAACCATTGATCTCGGCATGGATACCGGGATTGGCGCAGCCGTCCAAAAAGGATTGCAAACCCTCGGAGCGATTGGCCAAAAAAACCCTCAACTCGGTCAAGCCCTCGGTCCCGTCCTTCAAGGCGCTGAGGCTGCTGCTCAACGACTCAACCACATTGAAATCCATCGCAAGATGGATTTGAGTGGTCCGCGTGTATCGCTCGATGCGGTTTGGCCCATTTATACGGGCGGCCTCATTACTGCCAAACAAGAACAACTTCGCTACGCCGTTGACGAGGCTCGTGCCGATCGTGATCAAGATCAGACCACGCTCGAAGCACAAATGGCGGGTCGCTACTGGGGCGTTCAACTCGCCGAAAATTTAGTGAAATTGCGCGCTTCGATCCTTAAAGATCAGGACGAAGCCGTTCGCCGTGCCGAGGCCTTTAAAAAGCGCGGCATTATCTCCAAAGTCGAATTCTTGGCCGTCAAGGTCTCACGCGACAACGCCTATACCGATTGGATGAACGCCAAAACGCATTTGGAAGTCGCAAAAAACCAATTGCAAACGAGCTTACGCTTAGAGACGTTGCCCCCATTAACGACGCCCCTCTTTATTATTCGTGGGGACTTAGGAACGCTTGCCGACTGGAAGGCCAAAGCAGCCGCCTACTCGCCCATGTTGGCTAAAACCACGTCGCTACACAATCAGGCCAATCAGGCCGTAAAAGCGGCTGAAGCGGCTTATAAGCCCAAGGTCTTTGCCTTTGGTACCAAGAATTTAATCAAACACTATTTAACGCTGCCTGAACCCGATTGGATGGCTGGCATTGGCGTGAGCTTTACCCTTTGGGATAACTTAGATCGCTCCCAAAATGTGGTAGCTGCGCAAAGCTTAGTGGATAAGGCCTTGGCAGCGCAGAGCGAAGCGCGTCATGGCGTCGAAGAAGCCGTTGAAACCGCTTGGTTACAGATGAACGAAGCCCGTCAAGCCTATGAGCTGACGGAAACCACGCTTTTACTCGCTAAGGAAAATTTAAAACTCCGTAGCGCTGCGTTTGCCCAAGGGCTCTCCACCGCGACCGATTTAGACAATGCTCGTACGAAGGTGACGGGCGCTGAATTGGCCCGTCGCGCGGCGGCCTTTAAGTTTGTAATGAATTTGGTCATGCTCCATGCCGCTAGCGGCACCATGATGGACTTACCTCAAGATTTAAATCGAAACGATATTGTTTACGTGCATTAATCTCCCCGTAAACGACTAGATAAGTGACACACGAAAATGACTGATAATACTGCGTCAAAAGCTCCGTCGAAAACGCCAGCCCTCATTGGGGGGATCGCCCTTTTAGGGGTCGCTGTTTTTATTGGCTGGGGGGCTTGGAAAGCCACTCATCCTGATCCCGTTCCGCTTCAAGGGATGGTCGATGCCAAAACGATTTCCGTGGCCAGTAAAGTCCCGGGACGCGTCTATCGCTTACTCGTGACCGAAGGTCAGAATGTGAAGGCCGGCGAACAAGTCGCGGAATTAACGCTCCCTGAAATCGACGCGAAACTCGCGGGCGCTAAAGCCCAAGAAGCGGCCGCTAAAGCCAAAGAACAATTGGCCATGACGGGCGCTCGCGTTCAGGAAAAAGAAGCCGCTAAGGCGGACTTGGCACGTGCAAAAGCAGGTTTAAACTTCGCTCAGAGCTCTTACAACCGTTTGGCCGCCCTCTATAAAGAGGGGTTAATTCCCGCTCAACAGTACGACGAAATCAAAGCCAAGTACCAAGCCGCTAAAGAATTGGTGTTGATGGCACAGGCGAAAGTCTCCGCGCTCGAAGAAGGCGCTCGCGTTGAAGATAAAGAAGCCGCCAAGGCGTTGGTTGCCCAAGCGCAAAGCGGCGTGAACTTAGTGACGAGCTTAGCGGACGAAGCCAAGGTGACGAGCCCCGTCGCCGGTGAAGTCACCCGCATCATTATGCAAGAAGGGGAAATTGCCCCGGCTGGATTCCCGGTCGTTCTCGTCACGGACATGAACGATATGTGGGTCACGTTTAACGTGCGTGAAGACGATCTCAACGAATTCAAGATGGGCACCCAATTTAAGGCCTATTTACCGGCGTTAAAGAAGTCGGTGGACTTCAAGGTCGATTGGATCAATCCGCGCGGCGAATACGCCACGTGGCGTGCCACGCGCCAAAACACGGGGTACGACTTACGTACCTTTGAAGTGCGTGCCCGTGCACTCGCTCCCGTGGAAGGGATGCGTCCTGGTATGAGCGTTATTTTGGAGCGCTAATCCATGATCGGATTTTTTAGTCGCGTTTGGGACGTGGCGCGCGAAGAAGTGCGTACCCTCCCTAAACGCCCCTGGGAATGGATCACGGGACTTTTACTGCCCGTGTTCTGGCTCATTTTCGTAGCCAACTCCTTTGGGCCTGGCTTAATGCGACACCTCCCGGTGGGTCTCGTCAATATCGACGGGGGCCGACTCTCGCACGAACTCATTATGTCGCTCGATGCCCTGCCCTCCATTGAATGGATTGGCTTTAGTGATCGCGAACGTGCAGAAGCGGCCTTACGTAATGGACAGACCTATGCGACGCTAGTGATTCCAGAACACTACACGCGTGATAACTTTAATGGCTTGGGCGGCACGGTCGAACTCCAAATCAATAAGAGCTATTACGCCGTGGGGACGACCATTGAATCCGACGTCAAACAAGCGTTCTTGCACACTAAACTCCATACCGGTGCGGTTTTAAAAACCATGATGCTCGGGGGCTCCATTAAAGCCAACGAAGATCGTTTACGCGCGACCATCCCCGACGGGGTTTTATTAGGGAATCCAAGTTTTAACTTCAATCCCTATTTATTAGCCACCCTCATTCCGGGGTTAATCGTTTTAGGCTGTGCGCTCACGGTCACGGGCGTATTAGTGCGCAATTGGCGTGAAAAAAATATGAACGCCTGGTTAACGCTCGCGAAGGGCTCGCCATTGGCGGCGCTCTTGGGGCGAGTCTTACCCTGGACGCTCTTTTATATCTTGATTGGCTGGGGATGGATCGCTTATTTCGCCGGCTTTATGGGCTTTGCCCCCTTGGGTAGCTTAGGCCTTTGGGCGTTGAGTATGGTGCTTTTAGTGCTCTCCACGGTCGCTTACTGCACACTCTTTTTGTCCATTGCCCCCTCGTGGGTGATTGCGATTTCGCTCGCGTGCATGGCCTTTGCACCAAGCTTTCCCTTCACGGGATTCTCGTTCCCGTTTAGCGCGATGACGCCAGGGGCGAGCTACTTTGGCCAACTCTTGCCGCTTACACACTATTTGGCCATTCAGGGCAATATCTTTGCGTTAGGGACACCAGCGAGTACGGTGTGGGCCCAATGTGGACACCTCGCCCTCTTTGTGGTGATTCCTTTTGTCGTGGGCGCACTCATTCTCACCAAACGCTTTTATCAATGGCGCGATGAAGCCTCGGCGAATCCTCTCCCGAAGGAGCCTACGTCATGACGTTTTGGAAAGTCTTTAAGGACACGTTAGTCCATGGATTAAAAAACCGTGATACGTTTGCTCTTTTTGCGCTCGCGGTCGTGGGATATTTAATCTTTTACGCGTGGCCGTACTTAAATCAAAGCATTACGAACATTCCCGTGGCCGTGGTGGACTTGGATCGCTCGAGCACGTCACGCCACTTGATCCAAGAACTCGATGCGGCCCCAGCGGTGAACCTTCACTTCGTCACTGATGAAGTGAGTGTTGGGAAAGAGGCCTTACTTAACAATAAAGTGGCGGTGGTCATTACGATTGATCGTGGCTACGAAAAATCGATGGCCTTGGGCGAAAATGCCCCGATCGAAGTCACCTCCAATGGGGCCTATCCTGTGAAAGGGCGTGCCGTTCACGCCGCGTTAGCGGGGGTGGTTACCTCGCCCAACCGCGTGCTTGATCAAGCCGCCGTTTTAGGCACGGGCACGAACGAAACCCTCTTACTCAAAGAAGAGCATCAAGCCCCAGGGCTCGTCACCAATTATCGCTTTAACGAAATTGGGGGCTACGCCAACTATACGGTCCCAATTATTGCGCCCGTCATTATTCAAGCGGTGCTTTTAATGGCCATTTCGCTCTCTTTGGGCGGGTGGTTAGTGCAAAAGCCACGCATTCCCTTTGTGGAGTCGGCCTTACGCTATCCGATTCGTTTAGGCTTAGCGATGGTCTTTGCTTTCTGGGTCATGGGCTTTGTTTGGTTTCTCTACACCGAAGGGTTTGACTTCTGGTTCTATCAATTCGGCAGTATGGAAAATCCCTTGGCGGTGCTCTTTATTGGCACACTTTACGTCTTGGCGATTACGTTGATGGGCCTAGCGATCACGCTCATGATGGGCTCAAACGCCTACACGAGTCAGGCGGTCGTGATGATCAGTGCCCCAGCCTCCTTTATTGCCGGGACCATTTGGCCCATTCAAAACATTACGAACCCGTGGGTCTATGGCATTGCCCAACTCATTCCTTCAACCCCGACCATTCGTGGGTTAGTGGCCGTGAGTCAAGACGGCGCGAGCATGGCTCGCTTAACCTGGCCCGCCTTGCAGCTCTTATGCTTGTGCGTGGCTTATGCCCTCTTGGCCTGGTACTTTGCCCAAAAACATCGTGCCGCGTTAGTGGCGCCTGAGGCCTTAACGCCTTCCCTTAAACCGAAATCCTAAAGACGCATGAGCACACTCCCTTTATTTGATTCGCACTCGCACATTAACGCCGACGCTTTTGATGGCGATCGAGACGCCGTCATTGCGGCCATGAAAGCCCAAGGGCTCGTGGGCGCGATGGTCGTTTCCTGTGAAGAAAAAGAGTATGCGCCCTTGATGGCATTACTCGCTCAACACCCAGGCTACCTTTGGGGCGCCTGGGCGCTCCATCCCGAGTACGAATCGGACTGGGAGCCTAGCGTGGAGGAGATTGTCGAGCGTTGCTCACCCGAGGCCATTCGTGCTGTCGGAGAGACGGGCTTAGACTTTTATTGGTGTCCGACGCGTCCTCAATGGCAATTCGATCGTTTCGAGCGTCATATTGAAGCCGCCAAGCGTCTTCACAAGCCCTTGATCATCCATGCGCGTGATGCGGAAGATGAAGCCCTTGAAATCCTTGCAGAGCACGAAGGGGTGCCCTTTGTGATGCATTGCTTCTCGGGCTCTCTGGAAGCGGCCCAAAAAACAGTGCGTTTAGGTGGGATGGTGAGCTTCACGGGCAATATCACGTTTAAAAAGAATGATGAGCTGCGTGAAATCTCCAAAGCCGTGCCCCTTGAGCATTTAATGCTCGAGACGGATTGCCCGTACATGGCCCCCGTGCCCTTTCGTGGGAAGCGTTGTGATCCAACAATGGTAGCCCCCATTGCGCAGGTTCATGCGGACTTACGTGGACTACGCTACGAAGACGTCGCTCGTGCGACCACGGCGAATGCTCAACGCTTTTTCCAATTGCCCGCCTAAGTCAAAGGCGCCATAGTCGCGGGGCTTTTCTGGCCCCGCTCGCCCTTTCGAAACAAACGTTAACGCAAAATCGATCCTCGCTCTCGGTTCGATAAGCTTAGGCTTAATCCGAACCCTCTACAATAGAGCGCAACGATTTTGTCCACGACTATCATTTTTGAGTTATGACGATAACCTCCTTTATCAAGCTTCCC
>CAMYAA010000031.1 GCA_947253615.1 uncultured Sutterellaceae bacterium | reverse complement strand
ACGGTAGCCTTCACGGGCTCGCCTGCTGCATCGGCTGGGGCTCATAGTTTAGTGAGCGGCGGCAATGCCATGATTTTCTGGCTTGGTGCGGTTCTCTTAGGCTTAGTGCTCCCGACGGTGTTTGGGCTCATGAAGGGCAAATTCATGGCGATTGTAGCTGGGCTTTGTGCGATCTTTGGTGCGTTATTCTTACGTGCTTCGGTCCTCTTTGCCGGGTACTACGATCCTGTCTTCTTGGGGTAATCGTTTAGCGGGGACCTAACCCCGTCGCGATAAGAGCCTGTTGGTTTCGAAGGAAGCTGGCAGGCTTTTTTGCTTTGTGGGGATGTCTTAGAAGGTTTGCCTGAAAAAAAATATACTCACTTTATTGGCAATGAATTGTGCCTTTGGGACAATAAAAATGCACGCTCTCTGGTGATCGGAGGGCGTGCATTTCACGTTAAAGGCCGAGGGGTTTAGAAGCGGTGAGTGAGGCCGACGCCCGCTTGGAGGAGGTGCTGCGTGGCTTTGGAACTCACGACGGGGGTACTCCAGCGATCAAAGATCCCGCCAGTGGCTGCGTAGAGGTCGGTTCGACGGCTCAAGGGGTAGAGGTACCCTAAACCGAAGCCCACGTGAGTGACTTTAGCGAGTTCGACCTTTCGAATGGCGTAGGTATAGGTTTTCGCCTTCAGAAAGCCCATGGAGGCGTAGAGTTTCCCTCTCCCCAAGGGAGCGGTAAAGCCTGTGGTGAGGCTTAGACCGTTATATTTGATGGACTCATTAATGGTATTGGCCAAGGCGAACATATACGTAGGGTGAATCCTTGTCATACCTCCGTTTATCCAGGGTCTTTTGTTTAAACCAAGAAATTCCATTCGGGAGGCGTAGGGTCCGCGATAAAAGAGTGAGTCAATAATATGTGCCATGTAGAACAACTCAGAGGGACGTATGGGGTTGGGTGGAATCCAATCGCCCGTGATGCTTTGATTGATGTTGCGCACATTTTTGAACATCTGCATGGATGCGAAGAGTTTCCAGTCCTGAAGCTCTAAGTTTGCAGCGAGGTTGAGAGTGAGCGGATTTTTTCGAGGCACATGATAGTTTTTCACACGTCCCCTGATGATTAACGTGTAATCGAGGTATGCTTTAGAGGTTTTGATTTGTGTGGTGTCGAGTACACCAGCGATGGTCAAGGGCCCGTGTTTGAATTTCGCACCGAGGGCATACGTTCGATCTGCGATCGATTGGTTCTGCACGTTGTCCTGACCTCCGGAGTATTGGGCGTAGAGGGTCAAACCCTGTATTTCAGGGGAGACGTACGCAATGGCATTGTTGAGGTGGCTGATCGATTGAGCTCCGTATGGCCCAATGCCGCCAATAACCTCTCCCCAGCCGCTCCCAAAGGGATTGGCCTCGTTAGCAAAGAAGCCAACACTACCGACGGAGCCTTTGAGCTCACCCAAGCGGCCGGCGTACAGGGTGCCGTAGCGACTAGTCAGGTGGATAGAGGCTTCACGATCGAAGAAGTGGTCTGGGTCCATGAGGGCACCATTGAGGGGGTTAAAGCCCGTTTCGAGTTTAAACCCAACGTTCAGCCCTTGGCCTAACGTCTCTTCACCTTTGATACCGACGTGTGACTGCTCGTACCAGCCTTGTGTTAATACGAGTTGATTGGTGCGTCGAGGCGGTTTGAGTCGACCATTCAATAATTGTTGTCGGATATTAGGATTTGTAGTGGCGGCCGGTGAAAAGTTTGAAGGGCGTGCTGCACCATTGACAACAATAACGCGATGTCCGTCGATGGCAATGTAGGGCGGTATTTTGAAGTTTGAGGGCAGGGGATTGTAATGGATGCGTTGGTGTTCAAAGCTTACCCTCATATCCAATGTTCCGTACAGAATGACTTCGCCCTGAGCTAATGGTATGCAGCTCGATAGAAGCGCAAGCGAAAGTATAGTTTTCGTCATTGTGAACCTCTCTTTAAGTGAATGAATTGACCCTCGATTAGTGTGGGTCAACTTTTATTTTTGTTAAAAAGAGAGAAAGAATCTATTAAAAATATAAAACAATGAGATAACGTCTGAGTTATTGAAAGCATTGTTATTTGCTGACTACACGTAAGGATACTTATTTTTTATAGAAACAATGTGTATTTTGTAATTTCTTTTAGTAGATTTTTGAAATGACCTCAATTGAAAGTCAGTGAAACTTTAAAAAACTGACAATTATCCACATAGGGGTAAAAAATACGCCCCTCAAAGAGGAGCGTATTGGGTTCTAAAGTTAACTCGTGACGAGTGAACGATTAGAACTTGTGGGACAAGCCAAAGCCAGCCTGATAGATATGCTGTTTGACCTTAGCGTCAAACTCGACAGCCTTCCAAGTGTCTTGGATGCCACCGATACCAGCGTAAACGGTGGTGCGTTGGCTTAACTTGTAGTCGTACCCAAGCCCGATCCCGTAGCGCGTCAGTTTGGAGACTTGATATTTCGTACCAAGATAGTCATATCCCTTGGCTTGCATGTAACCAATGGAGGCATAGATTGTACCGTTAGCCAACGGAGCCGAAATCCCTGTCGTTAAACCAAAGCCATCATATTTGTAGGTGGCATTTTCTTTGGTGTAAACCGCTGCCTTGGTGTCTGGAGAAACGGCTTTTAACGTGTTTTTCTTTGGATCCATAAGGCGATTGAAGATGGGAGCTACATCGTTGAGTCTAATGGTTGCCGTGGTGTCTTTAGGCAATGTCACAGCGCCAGTGATGGAGTTGGTGACATTTTTGGCGTTCTTGAAGTACTGTGCGGAGCCATAGAGTTTGAAGGCATCAAACTCATAGTTAGCGGCCACGTTGAAGGAGATTGGGTTCTTCTTGGGCGAGTCGGCAACGACCTTCAAATCTTCGCTTGGTTTGGCTTTAGCGGTATAGGTGAGGGTGAGCGGATTGTATTGAGCTCCGTTACCCAAGATGGTTGTGTCGATAACGGCAGCGACATTGAGTTTGTCGTGGCTAAAGAGAGCGCCTAAGGCCATGTAGCGATCATCAGTGGACTTGTTCTGGGAATCTGTTTCACCGCCCGAGTATTGCGCATAGATCTTCAAATCAGAGATCGTTGGCGAGACATAAGCGATACCGTTGTTGACTCGCGCCGCGAAGTCAGAGGTGAAGGGGCTTACGCCACCAATGACATCATCCCAACCGCCGCCAAAAGGATTGGCTTGGCTATTGAAGAAGCCGACGCTGCCAGCTCCGCCGCGAATGACGCCCATATGACCGACGTAGACCGTACCGAACGGCGTGGCGGCATTTAAGGTCGATTCACGTTGGAAGAGAAGGTTGTTTAAAGCGCCGTTTAAGGGGCTAAAGCCACTTTCTAACTTGAAACATACGGAGAGGTTGTCGGAGACTTTTTCGCTACCGGTTAAACCAAAGCGCGGACCCGCGTACCAGTCCTTGGTCATCTTGAAGCTGTTGTTTTTCTGGTCGAGCTTCAATACGCCCGAGTCGATCAATTCTTGTTGGGCTTGGGCAGTAATGCCGGGGAATTTGTCGATCTTGTGATTTTCAAAACCAAATCCGACGTCTAAAACCCCATAAACGGAAACGTTAGCCATGGCGCTACCAGCGAAAGTCGCCAGCAAAGATAAGGCTAGAAGAGATTTTTTCATGTCTACTCCTTGTGATATGAAATGAATGAGTTGGTCAATCTCAGTGTGCAAAATAAAACACAAATACAAGTTTGTAGAAATTATTGGAGTGAAACTAGAACTGAAAGACATTTGGTCTTTTAATTAGTTGTAAATCCTAGTATTTATTAGGGTTACGTTGTTTTGTGACAACTTAAAAATTGCAATTGTTTTCGATTGAATAAAAATGCACGCTTCAATTTAGAAAGCGTGCATTGAGAATCAAGGTCTAACTAATGATTAAATTAGAACTTGTGGCAAATACCAGCGGCAGCTTGGAAGATGCGTTGTTTGATCTTACGGTCACCTTCAGCCCCCTTGTATTTGTCTTGAATTCCGCCAAGACCTGCGTACAGGGTGGTGCGCTGACTCAACTTGTAGTCGTAGCCGAGGCCAAAGCCGAAGCGAGTCATCTTGCCGAGTTCGGTCTTTTCAACGAGATACGTGTTGAGTTTAGCTTTCATGAAGCCAACCGAAGCGTACACCGTGCCATTGCCTAAAGGAGCAGATACGCCCGTCGTTAAGCCAAAGCCGTTGTATTTTAACGAAGAGTTTAGAGTGTTAATTACGCCTTGTTGCGTTACGCCTTTGGTGATTTTGGAGACGGTAAGTGTGTGACCGGGTGCAAGCTCAGCGAATCGATCTTGTAAGAATGCCGCGTCAATATCTTTATTGGCGACATCTTTCTTAACATCTTTGAATTTATCAACAATATTTTTGTTGAGGTCTTTTGCATTCTTGAAGAATTGCGCAGAGCCAAAGAGCTTGAAGGTGTCAAAATCGTAGTTGGCAGCTAAGTTAAAGCTGAAGGGATTCTTTTTGCTTGTGACAATACCTTCGGTGACTTCCTTGCCTTGGTCAATTTTGTAAGTGACGGAAATGGGATTGTATTGAGGACCGTCACCTAATAAAGTGGTGTCAACAACGGCGGCAACATTCAACTTGCCCACAGAGGCTAATGCGCCCAATGCCATGTAGCGATCATCCGTGGATTTGTTTTGTGAGTTTTGCTGACCGCCAGAATACTGGGCGTAAAGTTTCACGCCAGCAAATGTCGGAGATACATAAGCGATGGGGTTGTTAAGACGAGAGCTAAACGATGCGGTATATGGAGATACGCCACCGATTACATCGCCCCAGGAACCACCGAACGGGTTAGCTTGACCGTTAAAGAAGCCAACGCTACCAGCGCCGCCGCTGAGAACGCCCATACGACCAACATAGACCGTACCATAAGGCGTGGCGACATTTAACGTCGCTTCACGTTGGAAGAGAAGACCGTCGCTCAAGGAGCCATCTAAGGGGCTGAAGCCACCTTCTAATTTAAACCCAACGGTAAAAGCGTCAGAAACCTTTTCGCTGCCTTTTAAACCGAAGCGAGGACCAGTATAGGCCCCTTTTACCATCTTGAAGAGATTGGTGTTATATCCAACGTTGGCAACTCCAAGTTTACGTAAGTTATTTTCGGTTGCTTGGTCTGCGCCAGGAATATGATCAACTTTTCGATTCTGGAAACCAAAACCAACGTTTACTACACCGTAGACTTCAACGTTAGCGCTCGCAACCGTGGCAAAGGTGGCTAACAAGGATAATGCCAATAATGATTTCTTCATATTCTCTCCTTTGAACAATCGTTAAATGGCAGGAAACGCGAGATTGGTCCTCGCTAAGCATTATTTTTATTATTTATTTGGTTTAAATCGAGCGAAATTCTATAACTATTTTTATTGGTTGATAAAAACCTTAATTTCGTGAGTTTTTGTGTGGCAGAATTGCAACATTTTTGAAAGTTACTCTCGCAAGTTTGACTGGAACGCAGAGATTTTGAAGTTTGTTTAATTTTTAATATTGTTTTCTTTGGTTTATATAAAATAAATCTATAGATAAAATTTAATCTTAATTTTTTGCTTTTGTTGTTGAGATTCTCTGTTCTGTAGATATAAAAAAGCACGCCCGAAGGCGTGCTTTTTCAAAGGAGTAGAACTAGGAAGGGATTACTTGAGTACTTTACCGAGTTCACCACCAATCTTCGACAAGAGGGCGCCCACTAAGCTGTTGGAGCTAAAGCCATTCGCCGTGAGTTCACCATTCTTGAAGGCTACATTCTTCAAGACGATGCGCTTGTCGAGTGTTTCGTTGACACGATTGATGTCCTTGGCCACTTTTTCTTCCCCAAGAGCAGCCGCTAAGAAGCCGAGGGCTTTACTGGCCTTCTTGATTTGGTTCGTGCTCTTCGTGCCAATCGAGTCTAAGACCGCTTCTTGGATTTCGAAGGAAACGGGTTTGGCCGTATGAACTGCCATGCCGGAGAGCTGAGCGTTCTTCCAAACGATTAAGCTCTTGCCGTTCCCACCGAGTAAGTCAAAGTCCTTGAGGTTGGCGTTACCTACCCAGTCAATCGAGGGTTTGTCTTTGCCCGGAATGAGGCGGACGTTCCCGTCGATGTTGAGTAAACCACTACCCGCACCAATACCGGCATAGTCGAGCATTAAGTTCGAGATCGATTTAAGCGGTACTTGATTCAACGTGACATCCATTTCTAAGCCCAACGGATCCAGCGAGAACTTGCCTTTATCAGAAATCACGCCTTTCCCTAAATTGGCCGAGAGGGCAACGTTGGAGACCGTCTTCGGACGACTCGAGAGATGATCCACACGAGCATTGATGTTCGTCAGACGCACCGAGGGCTTGCGAGGCTTCGTCGAGTCTTCAAAACGGAACGCCGAGTTCGTCAAGTTAACTTGACCCACCGACCAGGCCCAAGCCGGTCCCGTCTTTTCTGCGGGTTTGGCATCTTTGGCCGCCTTGGTATCTTTGGCTTCACTCTTCACGCCAAACATGTCCCCAATATTGGTCCCGGTTTTCGTGAGAATAAGATCAATGTCGGCTTGATTCAACGTGACGCTACGAATGTTGGCGACTTGTTTAGCCGTGTCGAGGCTGTCTAAATTAACGTCGAAGTGGTTGAAGCGAACCGCATTGCCTAACGCAAAGCGATCAACCGCAACCGTGCCCGAGGCCTTAACCTGATTTTGTGCCGATTGGACTTTGACGGCAAAGCCCGTGGTGGCCTTGAGCTTAATGCCCATGAACTCTTGTAAGTACGGGGCCACATAATCGAGATTTAAGCTCTTAGCGTTGGCTTGTGCTTCAACGACCATGTCCTTTAAGCCCACCGTCCCCGAGGCGCTTAATTGACCCCCTAAGGTGCCTAACGATAAGTCAAAACTACCAGGTTCCTTACCTTGGCTATCGAGCCCGGCAACATTGGCATTGAGGTTTTTCACCACAATACGCGCTGGAGCCTTTAAGGACTGGTCATTCCAGTTCAGGTAGCCGTTCGTGAGCGTCACTTTCCCTAAACTCCAATCCCAGGCGGGACCAGCGGCAGAGGACGACGAACCGGTGCTACTACTTTGAGACTTGCTCGCGGCTTGATGAGGATTGATCCCCTTGAGCCCATCAATACCGTGCTTGGTATGGGTGAGCTGAACACGCGGATTGTCTAAAAGGATTTCTTTAATATTGGCATGATGCCCAATGGCATCCAATTGACCCACGTTCACACGTAACGTATTAAAGCCCGCTAATTCACCCTTTTGATTGGCAACACTGACGTTCTTTAAGGTCGAAACGCCCGAGATGATCATCTTGCCGGGATTCTGACCTTCGGGATTGCGGAATACTAAGGTCGTGTCCGTGGAAAGGGTCCCCGAGGTCATGGTTAAACCCATGGCCTTTAAGTTGGGAACCATCGCGGCAAAGGGCACTAAGTCTAAATTCTTGATTTCCGTCGTTAACGTCGCTTCTAAGGTCGAGCCAAAGGGCTTGGTGTTGCCCTTGGCAAAGATCGGCGTGCCGTTAATCTTCATCGATAACGCTGGCGTCACTAAGCTTTCTTGGGCGCCCGGCAACGTGCTAACGAACGGTAAGGCTAACGTGATATCGCTCACGTTAGTGTGAATATTGTCCTTGGCACTGTCCACACTCAAGGAGGAGTTTTTGACAGCAATGTTATAGACCGCAAACTTCGGTAAGCCCGAATCTGCCTTCTTGGCCGGTTCTTGACTCGGGGCCTTCGCCTTCGTGTCATTGGCAAAGAGGGTCTTATCATCGAGATTGACATGGACGTTCAAGCCGTCAACGGTCAACGATTCAATGACCTGTCTCTTATACACATCTCCGAGCCCACGAGACCGTACTAGATC
>CAMYAA010000030.1 GCA_947253615.1 uncultured Sutterellaceae bacterium | reverse complement strand
GCCTATTTAGGTCAAAAAACGGGCATTGAAGTCGTGAATGCCAAAGTGAAAATGTGTCACTTCACGCTCGTACGTTTAGATAAACGTGCGGAAAAAATGAGTGTCCCCCACAATGCGGCGGGGCCCATTGCCCGTCCTCATACCAATGAATTCTTTTACTTAATGAGTGATTAGTCACTCCTTACCTGAGTTATTTGAAAAACTATGTCTAACCTTCCTGCTCCCGATATCTCGTTAAAAGCGCTCGGGAAACTTGCCGGCCCGATTTTCGTGGCCAACATTGCAGTGATCCTCAGTGGCACCATCGATACCATCATGGCGGGCCAATTGGGGAAAGATCACTTAGCCGCTATTGGCTTGGGTTTAGCGGCCACCCTTTTGGTGTACTTATCGTTAGTGGGGATTCTGCAGAGTTTGTCCCCAATCGCGGGACACCACTTTGGGGCCAATAAATTCTCACTCGTGGGTGAGGAGGTTCAACAAAACCTTTGGTTGGGCTTTTTCTTATCCTTCATTGGTATGCCCTTATTGCTCAGCACGGATTTGTGGATCAACATGGGGGGCGTCTCCGGTGAAGTGGCTCACATGGCCCGCGTTTATCTCTGGTGGACGGGGCTTTCCATTCCGTTTTGCTTCTGGGGTCGTACCTTTATTTCCGTCAACTCGGCCATTAGCCGTCCGCGTTTGACGATGTACGTCTCGCTTTTAATGCTCGCCCTCAAGGCTCCTTTAAACGCCGTCTTCATGTACGGGTGGTTAGGCCTTCCTGAAATGGGGGGCGCGGGCGCTGGGGTTTCCTTTGCGTTATTAAATATCTTGGGCTTTTTCTGCTACTACGCCATTTGGCGCTGGGACAAGCCTATTCGTAAGTTCCATGCCTTACACTTTAATTGGCCGCGTTGGGATTTGATTAAAGAACAATTGCGCGTGGGCGTGCCCATTGGGTTATCGAGCTTTTTCGAAGTCTCGAGCTTTACGTTAATGGCGATTTTCGTCTCCCGATTGGGCGCGGAATATATGTCCGCTCACCAAATCGTGAGTAACGTCACGAGCATGCTCTACATGATTCCGCTCTCCATGGGGATTGCTACCTCGGTACTCGTGGCCCAAAACTTAGGAGCCACGTGGCCAAGCTTAGCTAACGTCATCATGAAGCGCAGTTTAGCTGTCACGATCATCATCGCCGTCGTCTTAGTAACGAGCTTGTACTTTGGTCGTTCGACCTTGGTGGCCCTCTACTCGAGTGACGACAGCGTGCGTAAGGTCGCAGCCTCCCTCTTGATCTCGGCCTGTATTTATCACGTCTTTGACTCGATTCAGTGCGTGAGCGGCTTTGCGCTTCGAGGCTATCGCGTCACGAAGTTACCGATGGTCATCTACGGGGTCTTACTCTGGGGTTGCGGTCTCGGTGGCGGTTACTTCTTAGGGTTCCACGCTGACATGTTCGGCGGTCCCTATGGCGTCTACGGCTTCTGGGGGGCAACCGCCTTTGCCTTAACCATTACGGGGATTGCCATTGGCTCCATGGCCCTTTGGATCGGTAAACAACGTACCAAAGACGATCCTCATAGTCCCGAGGAAATTGCCCAAGCTAAGGCAAATGCCAAGCTTTGGTAATTCTCTGATCCTCGAAGGATGAAGTTTTGAGCACGATAGGCCCCGCCCGTCGTGCTCTTTGCTTATCATTGAAGGACCCCTTATGCTCCTTGAGAGCGCCATGCCCACCATGGCCCCGGAGCCTTATTGTTTGATGGTCGACCCCTTATGGCAACACTACTCTTTGATTCACCAATTTTTGGCCCGATCCAATCGCGACGCCTTGGACGAAGCCTTGGCATTAACTGCCTGCCCGCGGATGGGAAATTGTGCAGTTTCGATTGTATTTATTGCGAATGTGGCTTTAATGAAGAGCGTCGCCCCGCGAGCAAAATGCCCACGCGTAAAGCCCTCTTAACCGCCCTCGAAACCAAACTTCAACACATGGCCGCGGAGAAAGCCCTCCCTGACTCGCTCACCTTTGCCGGTAACGGCGAGCCCACCATGCATCCCGAGTTTCCCGCCATCATGGCCGGCACCCTCGCGTTGCGCGCGAAATACTGTCCTCAAGCTCGTGTGAGCGTCCTCACTAACGCCACCCGCATTTTGCGTGACGATATCTTCGAGACGCTCTTAAAAGTGGATACACCCTTATTAAAGCTCGATAGCGTGCACCCAACGTATATCAAACACGTGGATCGTCCCACCTCCCACTATCCGTTAGAAGCGCTTCTTGAACGAATGGCTGCCTTTAAAGGCCACGCCTGGATTCAAACCCTCTTTATGCAGGGCGACTACGAAGGCAAGAGCGTTGACAACACCACCGAAGAGCACGTTGTGCCCTGGCTTGAGGCGCTAGCGCGCATTCAACCCGCTGGGGTGGCAATCTATACGCTCGACCGAGATACGCCCGCCAAAGGCTTAAAAAAGGCAGATAAAGCGACCTTGGATGGGATTGCTCGCCGCGTAGAGGCCATAGGGCTCCATGCGCAAGTGAGCTATTAGTCAAGCCCGCGGGGCTCCCCCCAAAAGACAGATAGCAAAAGGGCTACCCCACGGAGTAGCCCTCTCTTTTTTCTCTAGCGGTTTGCGTGAGCGAAAAAGAACGCTTTTTCGCTCATCACCAGCGCCATTAGTTAGCCGTATAGCGACGAGCCTGAAGCGCTTCGATACGCGCTTCAATGGGCGGGTGCGACGCTAAGAGCGAACCGATACCCCCCGAAACGCCTAAGCCCTTCACGGCGTTAGGCAATTCTTCAGGTTCAATGCCGCCCAAACGACGAAGCGCAGCAATCATCGGATCGGTACTGCCCATAATGTTGGCCGAACCGGCGTCGGCATGGAATTCACGCCAGCGACTGAAGGCACTCACCACGAAGGCGGCCAAGAAGCCAAAGACGATATCCAAGACTAAGTACGTAATGTAGTAAGCGGCGCCTGGGGCATCATTTTCGTTACGAAGCACCACACGGTCCACTGCCCAACCAATGACACGCGAGAAGAACACCACGAACGTATTCATCACGCCCTGTAAGAGCGTCATCGTCACCATGTCACCGTTTTTCACGTGACTCAATTCGTGAGCAATCACCGCTTCCACTTCTTCACGGTTCATTAACTGAAGTAACCCCGTTGAGACCGCTACTAAGGAGCTCGAACGCGAGGCCCCCGTCGCGAAGGCATTGGGATCGCCTTCATAAATCGCTAACTCAGGCATCGGAATGCCCGCACGTTGCGCCTGACGACGAACCACATCCGTTAAGTATTGTTCCAAGGGCGTGGCTGGATGATCCGTATCGATCATCTGTAAGCCCATCGTCATCTTGGCAATGGTCTTACTGGCCAAGAGAGAAATGATGGAGCCCGTAAAGCCCACGATCATCGAGAACAAAAAGAGCGCTGGTAAGTTCAAATTCATCCCCGTCATCGTGCCGAAATTCACACCGGTGACCATCTGAACCACGGTCAGCACCACACTCAACATGATGAAGATCGCTAAGTTCGCAAGAATCAATAAACCAAAACGCTTAAGCATAGGGGTAAGTATCCTAATTAAAAAATCATAGAAGGCGCGAAAACTCAGGGTCGGTAAGAGCGCCTCAACTCACCGTAGATTTAATTATTGTAGGTGAAAGTTAAATTAACCTTGCTAAAAGCAAGACTAATTTGTTACAAAACAATGAGAATTAATAGCCTGAGCGGACTTTATTTTCGTCCATACGAGTGGGCGGGAAACTGTCCCAAGCACCGCACCCCAAACAATGCCACGCAAAAGCACTCGCCACAAAGCCGCATTGCTGACATTGATAACGAACCAAACGTTTGGAGTAGCGCGAGACGAGCTTACCCACCATCAACGTTTCTTCATCAGCCTCGGGGTCCTCGGCCTTTAAGCGAGAGAGTGTCGCAAAAGCCGACATCGTCGGATGATTACTCAACACCGTCTGCGTCACGCGAATCGCTTCGGGTAAGCCATGCCACTTGGCTAAACGCTCAACCACAATATCAAGCACGTCCGGATTGGGTTGCGAGGCAATACTCTGGGTAAGTAATGCCTTAGCGCCCTCGCTGTCCCCTGTGCTCATCATCGCGTCGGCTAAACGCCCCAGCACCAAGGGCGTATAGCGAGGCTGACTTTCCATCACGCCTAACCATTGCGCCTTGGCGTCTTCAGGCGCGCCCTCTAAAAGCGCTAACGAGCCTAAAGTCACGGCCACACGAATGTTGCTCGGATCGGTTTCTTTCGCACTTTGTAAGTAGGTCTTCGCAAGCGCAACATTCTTACGTTTGAGCGCTTCGTCCGCTAACTCACAGTAGAAATGAGAGATTTCCTTTTCACGCGCTTCACCCGCTTGTTTTTGTAATTTCACGGCCACGTCAATGGCATTGATCCAATCGTGCTCCGTGACGTAAATCCCTAAGAGCGCACGTAAGGCCGCTAAGTGTTCACTCGGATCGGCCTCTAACGTACGAAACACCTTTTCCGCACGATCAAAAAACCCAGCGCGTAAATAGTCTTCGCCCAAAGCCGAGAGCGCCAAACGATGCGTTTCATCATCCACGTCAGGGCGTTCCGCTAAATAGCGATGTAAGCGAATGGCCTTTTCAAACTCCCCACGACGACGAAACATCACGCCCAAGACATGATGGAGTTCTAATAAATCCGGATCATTACGAGCCACATCCACTAAGGCATCGAGCCCGCGTTCAGGATCGTCCCCCACCAATAAAGAAACCGCTCGCGAATAAGCCTCCGGAACCGATTCCTCATTGTTGTTCTGGTCACGAACCTCACGACCACGTGCCCACCAGCCTGCTGCAAAAAGCAGTGGCACTAAAATCAAATACCAAAAATCAAAATCCATGTCGCGTATCAACCTGTATCAACCCGAAGCCAAGTGCGCTTGGGTGTTCAGTCAGTCTCACTGTTATGCCCACCATTGGGGCTGACTCAACACGCTTATCGAAAAGCCCTCTCGAGTGACAATATACGTGAGTCGACTCCCGAGAACAAGTCCCACACTCACAAAGAGAAAAGGCTGCAGCAACTTGCGTAACTACAGCCTTTTATAAGCCTGATGCCCCTTAACGCTCAATGGAAGCCTTAGCGTTAACGTTCTCTCTCAAAACTTTGCCGGCCCTAAAAAAGACGCGACGTCGTTTCGGAATCTGAACCATCTCCCCACTACGAGGATTGCGGCCTAAGCGTTGTTCACGCTCTTGAACCCCAAAGGTTCCAAATCCGCGGATTTCCACACGATTATCTTTAACCAGATTATCGGCCAAATCCTTCAAGAGAAAATTAACCAACTCTAAGGCTTCGTTATCATGAAGCGCTAAGCGTTGTGCTAGCTCGACAACCAACTGAGACTTATTCATGGTTTCACCCATGGCATTCTCCTATCGGTTGAATTACTTCTGTTCGAGCTTAGCCTTCAATAAAGCACCAAGGTTCGTCGTCCCGGAGGCAGCGGCGTCAGCGTTCATGCTTTCGAGAGCATCACGCGTTTCAGCAGCGTCCTTAGCACGGATGGACAACTGGATGGAACGGTTCTTACGATCGATGTTCGTAATCACAGCTTCCACTTCGTCGCCTTCCTTCAAACGGGTCGTAGCGTCTTCCACGCGTTCAGCGGCGATTTCGCCAGCGCGGAGGTAGCCTTCGACGTCGTCAGCTAAAGCGATCACAGCACCCTTGGCGTCAACGGACTTAACCGTACCCTTGACGATGGAGCCACGTTCGTTGGAACCCGCATAAACGGTGAACGGGTCGCCAGACATCTGCTTGATGCCTAAGCTGATACGTTCGCGTTCCGTATCGATACCGATAACCACGGCTTCGAGTTCGTCACCCTTCTTGAACTTGCGGACAGCTTCTTCGCCCGGTTCGTTCCAGGAGAGGTCAGACAAGTGAACGAGACCGTCAATGCCACCGTCTAAACCGATGAACACACCGAAGTCCGTGATGGACTTGATCTGGCCGGAAACCTTGTCACCCTTCTTGTGGGTCTGAGCGAACTCTTCCCAAGGATTCGGGCGGCACTGCTTCATGCCCAAGGAGATACGACGGCGTTCTTCATCGATGTCAAGAACCATGACTTCGACTTCGTCACCCAACTGAACCAACTTGCGCGGATCAACGTTCTTGTTCGTCCAATCCATTTCGGAGACGTGAACGAGACCTTCGATGCCAGCTTCAACTTCAACGAAGGAACCGTAGTCGGTAATGTTCGTAACCTTACCGAAGAGACGGGTGCCTTGCGGGTAGCGACGAGCGATACCAACCCAAGGATCTTCGCCGAGCTGCTTGAGACCCAAGCTAACACGCATCTTGTCTTGGTCGAACTTGAGAACCTTAGCTTCAAGTTCTTGGCCAACCTGAACCACTTCGCTCGGGTGGCGAACACGACGCCAAGCGAGGTCGGTAATGTGGAGGAGGCCGTCAACACCACCGAGGTCAACGAACGCACCGTAGTCGGTGATGTTCTTGACGATACCAGAAACGATGGCGCCTTCCTTAAGGTTGTCGAGCAACTTGGCGCGTTCTTCGCCCATGTTGGCTTCAACGACAGCACGACGGGAAACCACAACGTTGTTGCGCTTGCGGTCGAGCTTGATAACCTTGAATTCAAACGTCTTGCCTTCATAAGGCGTCGTGTCCTTAACAGGGCGCGTATCCACGAGGGAGCCCGGTAAGAAAGCACGAATGCCATTGGTCATGACGGTTAAACCGCCCTTGACCTTGCCCGTAACCGTACCGGTGACGAGTTCACCAGATTCGAGAGCTTGTTCAAGGTTCATCCAAGCGGCAAGGCGCTTAGCCTTGTCACGACTGATGATGGTGTCACCGTAACCGTTTTCAACGGATTCGATAGCCACGGAGACAAAGTCACCAGGCTGAACGGTCACTTCACCACGGTCATCCTTAAATTCTTCGATAGGCACATAGGCTTCGGACTTAAGGCCGGCGTTCACAACAACAAAGTTGTAGTCCACACGGACGACTTCAGCGGTGATGACTTCACCCTGACGCATTTCTTGCTGGTTAAGGCTTTCAGCAAAAAGCTCTGCGAAAGATTCGGGCTTGTTAATTTCGTTGGTCATAAATAAATAAATACACACCCGCAGGGAACCCTTTGGGCGGAGTTAATAAAAGGCCGTTCACTCAAAGAACAAACGGCAGTTAAAAATAGGCAATCAGTTTACAACAAATCAGCGGGCATCGTCCCAAAAAGCCAGGACTTTTTTGACCACTTCCTCGATGCTCATCGAGGTCGTATCAAGGATCTTCGCTTCAGGGTGCGGCTTCAAAGGAGCCGTCGCGCGCGTTTGATCACGCCAATCACGCTCTTGTAAGTCCTTTTCAATGGCGTCGAGCGTCACCTCCAGGCCTCGCGCCTTCTGTTGCGCATAGCGTCGTTGTGCACGAACGTGCACATCCGCTGTCATAAAGATTTTCAATTTTGCTTCGGGGAAGACGACCGTCCCCATATCACGACCGTCGGCCACGAGGCCGGGTTCCACCGCAAAGGCACGTTGGCACTCAAAGAGCGCTTGACGTACCGCAGGAACAGCCGCCACTTTCGACGTGGACGCACTCACTTCATCCGCACGAATCGCTTCACTGATATCTTCCCCATTGAGCCATACACGTCCCTCTTTAAAGACGGGACGAATCGCGGCCGCGACGCGAGCGAGTCCCGCCTCATCCGTGAGAGCCACGCCCGTACGTAACGCCTCGAGCGTTGCAATACGATAAAGCGCACCACTATCCAAGTACGCAAAGCCTAAGGCCTCGGCAACGCGTTCCGCAATCGTGCCCTTCCCACTAGCGGCAGGGCCATC
>CAMYAA010000029.1 GCA_947253615.1 uncultured Sutterellaceae bacterium | reverse complement strand
AAAGCTTAACGCGTTAAGGGTGCCACAATTGAGAAAAGGGCCCTCGGACTCGATGGGTTGACGCATCGGGTCCGCGGGTCACTTTCTTAAGGGAGACGTCGGTATCGGCGTCTCAAACTCAGTCGCTTTAAAGCCCGATGGGCGGTTTATCCCCACCTTGAGGATTTTCACCCCCTTGGGGCTTTAGAGGCGAACGAGTTTTGTCGTTTTCCCTCAAACGGCAAACGATTAGGCTAACGATTCGCGCAAGCGCTTCAAGACTTCTTGATAAGCTTCTTCGACCTTACCCAAGTCACGACGGAAGCGGTCCTTGTCCATCTTTTCGTTGGTCTTCAAGTCCCAGAGGCGGCAGGTATCCGGCGTGATTTCGTCAGCGAGAATGATTTCGCCCGAGGGTAAACGACCGAATTCCAACTTGAAGTCGATTAAGCGAAGACCGGCGGACTTAAAGAGTTCCTTCAATTCTTCATTAATCAAAAGGGCCTTCTTGGAGATGATTTCCACTTCTTCCGGGGTGGCGATTTGTAAGGCAACGACGTGGTCGTTGTTAATCAACGGATCGCCCAATTCGTCGTTCTTAAAGCAGAATTCAAGGACGGGCTTGGCCAAGGGAATGCCTTCTTCCAAGCCTAAGCGCTTGGCCATGGAGCCGGCGGTAACGTTACGCACGATCACTTCGAGCGGAACGATCTGGACCTTCTTTACCAACTGGTGAGTCGCGTCGACCTTTTCGACCAAGTGGTGAGCCACGCCTTGACGACCGAGCTTTTCGAAAATCAACGCGGTGATTTCGTTGTTCATCGCACCCTTGTCGCGGATTTGGCCTTTCTTTTCGCCGTTAAAAGCGGTGGCGTCGTCCTTGAATTGGACATATAAAAGGGCAGGATCCGTGGTCTTGAAAATCTTCTTGGCCTTGCCTTCGTAGATCTGTTCGAGTACTTCACAATTCATGATGGTCTCTCCTAAAAACATGAAAAAATGAACCAAACCAATGTGCGAACGCCCGCGAGGGTTAAATCGAGTTAACCACCGTAAGAGCGTTCTTGAATTCGAAAAAGAGCGAATAAAAGAACAATGATGAGGGAGGAGCGTTGTGAAACGGGCGTCCAAACGACAGGCTGATTCCAGGGTGCGCTTTGAAGGATTGGCGCGAAGGAAGTCAGGAGGGTCTGGAGCACTTTCATCGCGATCACCCTAACGTCGGAAAATCCTTTTTGAGGGCTTCTTGGAGTCGCGCATTTTTACGTTCGACTTCCGAAGCGAGCCCGTCTTTATAGGCTTGCCAACGCTTGGCTAGTTCTGGATCGCTCAACGATAGAATCTGGATAGCAAAGAGGGCTGCGTTTTTGGCCCCGTCAATGGCCATCGTCGCGACGGGAATGCCCGAGGGCATTTGCACCATGGCGTAGAGGGCGTCGAGCCCGGATAAGCTCGTTGCATTCACAGGAATACCAATCACAGGCAAAGGCGTGCTCGAGGCTAAAACCCCGCACAAGTGAGCGGCGGCGCCGGCAGCCCCAATAATGACTTTAAGACCGCGTGACTTGGCGTCACGGGCATAGCGAAGCGCAACGTCGGGCGAACGGTGAGCGGAGGCCACCTTCATTTCAAACCCGACCCCAAAGTGATCAAACACTTCAGCGGCTTTTTTCACGATGGGGTAATCGGAATCACTCCCCATCACGATACCGACAACAATCGACATCGAACTCTCCCAAAATGAATGAGAAAAAAAGCACGTCCATGAAAAAGCCCAGGTGGGGAGACATCCTATTTTTTTTCTAGGAAACCTCCCCGCCTGGGCTTTTATCCCTTCGGTGTAGTTTGAAACACGGACTCGTCTTTCAAACCCAGACCACTTGGTGAGCTTAGCTCCCCTAGGTCTGCTTTCCCGTCTCAATGATCTCGTTATAGAGACCCCGTCACGGCTTATTCATTTCAGTTTGTGAAACACAGAATCGAGACCCTGAAAACTATAAAAGAGCGTTTTCTTAAGCTCGTCCTGTCTTTGTTGCCCTAACTATAGCGAAGCCCAATGAACTTTGTGCACCGTGATGTAACAAATCTTTTGTATTTACGGGTTTTCCTTAAGACAAATCGATCTTGTTAAAACGCATTTTCAGCAAAAGAAAATCCCCCTTTCGTTACTCCCCAAAGGGTTACCCGCGCTTTTTGGGAAAAATGTTGTTTTTGCACCAACAGTACCCATGTCGCTCCAAGCTCGCCCTAATGCACCCTAACGCCCCTTGAATCAAGGGAACGAAAAAGGCACAAAAAGAGCGCACTCGTCCTGAAGACCATCCCTGCGAATCTTCTGTGCACCAGGGCAGTGCAGACACTCGAGAAAAATGCACCGTAACGAAAAAGGCCAGCACCCTAAGGGCGCAAAGCGGCTCAGCCCTTCGCCTAACCCTGGCGTCACGCCCTATCGTGCTAAGCGCACCACCGTGAAACCAAAAGCACCTCCGAGCGAGAACCTAACCCCGAGCGTTTCCGCGGGGAAAAACACCGCCTCTGCTTCCCCTCGTGTTTTCGCTTTCGCCCTGCAAGAGAGCGAACTCAATCCCAAACCAATGGAAAGCATCACGCCAAGGTGGCGCCATCAAGCACCAGGCATCGGGGCCCATCAATTCCACCCCAAAAAGCCGGTTGATGCTCCCTCTTTTCCCGCGTCACTTAGCTTTCCCACGCGCGCACCAACCTGGGGCATTTCTCCCCCTTTTGACCCGAGCATTTCCCCCTCTTGCGCTCTCCCTTATTTTTCCCTCTCTTTCAGAGGCACTCCGTACAATTCGCCCTACTGCGTCCTTTCACCTAAGGTTTTTGCCGTATTTTTCCCTCTATGGGGCGAAAAGAGCCCCTTCGCTCTCCATTCTACACGATTAAATTTTAAAACATTTGAATTTTTAACAAATGCAAAAATGCTTTTTACCAATTGTGCAAATTGCCTCTGTTTTTTAGGGCTTATAAAACAATAAATGCCTTAATAAATGAGAATACGGACGATTAACTCTGAATGACAAATCCCGAGTAATTTCAATACAGTTTGCTTTTTGACAGTCTTATTAAATAAAAATTCCCCCTTTTTTAATTCCCAATTTCCTACTCCTGTTTAAATCAAAAAGAATTTGACGCAAATCAAACAATCGGGCGTTTCTACCCATCAATAGGTAATCGTTTTAGGGGAATTTTTTCTCAACCTAGTTTAAAGGGATTAAATGCTGCTGTTTTTGGCCATAGAAAAGATCTTAGTTCTCCATAAGTTTTATTAAAAGGGTGATTTTCAATCTACCCATCTCTAGAATCACTGAACTAGAGTTAATTTGGGGCATATAACCCTAAACGGCATTTTGGCGCTTAAAAATAAAAGGCCTTTAAACGTGCGGAATTAATAAGATTAACCGCTAATCCCAAATTGCCCCCATTAATTTTGGAGTGATGTTATTAATATTTTCTAAATCGAAGAGATTCGCTAAACTGAGCGCACTTGACCAATATGACTCATTGAAAAAAGGTTTTTAGCATGGTTAGTGATTCTGACATCTATTTCATCCGCGCACTCTTCTATATGGATAAGATTCCCATTAAAGAAATCGTGCGTATGCGTCGTTTGGCCCGCAAAACGGTACAGAAGTACATCCGCAATGCGCCGGAGTACGCTCAGTACATTCAGAACCCCACGCAGCGTATCCCGATTGAAAATCGCTCGCCCATGCCGGTGGTTCCGATCATTGAATCGCGTCTTTTACAAGGGGGTCGTGTCACTCACAATCCTTATGAAGCGTTCCCTTCAATGAAAGTTCGCGAAACGAACGATAAGGAATAATTTCTCTCCAAGCTTTGCTTTGCTTTGGGACTTTGCGGTGAGATCGGATCGAGGTTTCCACTCACCGCTTTTTTGCGCCCGCGAAAAGGGGCGAGGCTTCTTTAAAGGGCTTCCGCTTTCTCTTTTAGGCATGAGTCTCTTGGAGGTGACCACTTCACCTTCACGCTTCACCTTCCTTCTTACCGTCAACTTTCCCTGAGCTCGTTACCTTCGCGGGTGACTGCTCTCCTTTCGCCTTTAATCATCAACCTATGGTCCACTCTTTGGGCGGGTATTGTCTTTTCGACTTCCTGACGTCATCGCGCTTCGAGTAAAGCAAACCAGAATACGCTTGGCACTTTGTGGCCCTATGGGATCCCGCTCCAGGCTTCTTAATTCGCCCACGCTTTTAGCCTCATTTCAAGGCTTCTAGCCCTAGGCACTAATCCCTACGGTCAGGGGGCAACGCTTTCCTATAGAATGAAAAAGGTTCGGCGACATCACGCCGACTCGACCCTAAAACCATGACCGAGGATCCCTCATGCCCATTTTGATCAAAGGGGCGCACGTTTATGCGCCTGAAGACAAAGGTATCCTTGACGTACTCTTCGTCAATGACAAAATCGCCGCGATCGGCGAAAACTTAACCAACGTATTACCTGGCACCGACGTCATCGATGCCAAGGGCAAGATTTTAACACCGGGCTTTTTTGACCAGCACATTCACGTCACCGGGGGCGGTGGCGAAGGTGGTCCGTCAACCCGTACGCCCGAATTGCAACTCTCGGAATTAGTCGCCTGCGGCACCACGAACTTGGTTGGTGTTTCCGGGACGGACTTCACCACGCGTTCCATTCCCAATCTTTTGGCCAAAGTTCAGGCCCTCAAGATCGAAGGGGTGAGCGCTTGGATGTATACCTCCAACTATCACTATCCTCCCACGACCCTCACGGGCTCGGTCCCCAATGATTTATTCATGGTGCCCGAAGTCTTGGGCTGCAAGATCGCCTTGGGGAACCATCGTTCCTCGTTCCCGACCTTACAAAACGTCTTGGCCCTCTTGGCCGACATTCGTGTGGGCGGGATGATCTCGGGCAAGCTCGGGGTACTTCATATTCACTTGGGCAACATTCCTGGGCCCTTTGAAATGTTTGCCGAAATGGTCAAAATGGGCATGCCCATTCGCCATATTCGCCCGACGCACTGCTCTCGTGAAGAAAACGTCCTCAATGCCGCCATTGGCTTTGCCTTAAAGGGTGGTCGTATTGACTTCACCACGGGGGCGGATTGCTGCTTAGGCAAACCCGAATTGGCCGTGATTAAGGCCTTGGAAGCCGGTGTGGATGCCCAACTCATCACGATGAGTACGGACGGTCACGGCTCCATGCCTCGCTTTAATGCCAAGGGCGAAATGGTCGGCTTAGGCGTCGGTGGCGTTGAGGGGAACCTCGAAGCGACGCTTCGCTTGATTAAAGACTACAACATGCCCATTGCGAAGGCTTTGAGCTTCACGACGAAGAACGTCGCTCAAGGGTTAAATCTCATGAACGTCGGTGTTGTGAAGACGGGCGCCATCGGTAATGCCTGTTTGTTTGATGCGGACTGGACGTTAACGGACGTCTTTAGTAAGGGCCGCCAGATGATGAAGGATGGCGAAATTATCGTGCGCGGTACGTTTGAATACGATCCTGCGATGAATGACTAATCCATCTTAGTCGTTCTTATCCTCATAAAAACACCGTTTAATTCGTTTAAACGGTGTTTTTTTTGGGCCCAGTACCCCCGAGGAGCAAAACGCCCACGACCGTGCTCACCCTCTCTCACTCGCCATCCATGGCCTCCACACCACTTCGCTCGGAGTAGGACTCTCCCCCTCAAACTCGCCGCTACCCCCTCGGGTGACTTCACCCCCTTTTTTAGCAAAGCCTCCCAGCCTTGATACAATACCTCTACTCATTTAACTCAAAAAAGACCCTATAAAAGACAATGACTGAATTTAAAACGGATTTATCGATTCTAAGATTCAGTCAGACTCTTGCCTTTAACCCTCAAGCGACCTTGCGCTTTGCCCACCATGATTACCAAAGAAACCGTCACCAAAATTGCCCGCTATATCGGTTTTGACTTTTTAGCCGACGTGAGCGAATCCTCCAATTTAAAAACCCTATTAAAAGACTCGCTCCCTGAGAGCGTCCTCACGGGCCAAAAATTAAGTGGCGTCTATATGTACTTTACGGCCGATAATCAATGCTATATCGGCCAATCCGTGGATATCGATCGACGCTACAAAGAGCATATGCGCGCGTGGAATATCGAAATTCGCTATATCGCCATTAAACTCACCCAAAAGCATTTGCGAGAGCTCGAACGCACGTTTACCCAAAAAGCACTCAAAGCCAATTTGCGCTTGATGAATACCCAAAACGTACCGAGCGAAACGGTGACTCCCGAGACCCTCGAGCCCCTCTATAAAGCCTATGACCCCGAAGTACTCCACGCCTTTGCAACCAACGATCTTACAAAGGGCTCTGGCATTAATAGTCTTTGGGCGCAATTGTGTCGCAAAGTGCCCGACGCGCAAAATAAAAATTGGGAAGCCTTTAAAACCGTTCCCCAATACGAACGCATTCTTAGCCTCTTAGGGCTCTTTGTAAAAGCCGTTATTCCCTTTCCGGAGGAAACGGCCAATCGCTATTGGACGGCCTTTGTCACGAAAACACCCTCTCGTCCAGTCGTCGCTTCACTCTCGAGCTACCTCGGCAATATGATCAGTCTGAGTTACTACAAACGCATCGAAGAACTCTTTTTACTCGACATTCCCTTTAATCCGTTTATGTTTGAAGTATTAGGCCTCACGCCTGACGATTGCGAACACTATTACCCCTGGGTGCAATGGCACTTTCCTGCGGACTATACGCCGCTCCCAGTGACGCCCTTTCATGCGCAAGATCCCGACGCCAAAGTCGCTTATCAACGTCTCTCGAGCCGGCCGTTGCCGCCCCTTAATACCCTCACGGACGAGACGGCACAGAGAGCTCAGAAAGCGGCCTGGCTCGATCATCCCACTTTAAAAGCCCACGAGGCCGACTTAGCGGCCCTCACGAGTGAGCAAATCTCTCAACACGCCTGGAGCAATCCTTACGGATACGCCCTCCCGAAGCGACTCGCCCGGGCGAGTATGAGTTTAGAGGCGCTCCCGAGCTTTTTAGAAGAACCCTTCTTTCGACGCGTGATCGCTATCTCGGTCCTCATGAATATGACGAGTGAATCCACGTTCCCCTTAACGAGTCATCGACTCGCGATGTTTAAAATCTTGGAAACCTTGAATCTCACTCCAGTGAACCTCTAGCCCCGCCAAAGGCCGCACGAGGGCATTCCACCCATGGACACGCCTCGCGTCGCCCAAGGGTTGAAGGCCCCAGTGCCTAAAGAGCCCCGCCCTCCACACGGGGGCGGTTTCTTATCGTCATGGCCCCACGCCAGGGCGCCAAAGTCGATGGGGCGTGGTCCTTTTTTGAGTGTTTACCCTAGGATTTGACAAAATTTACGAATAATTCGGGATTCACTAGCCCCGAACCTCGAAAACTCTATACAATTAATTAACGCCGAACACACGGAAGTGCTTAATCGCCCGAGTGTGCCCGGCGTTTTTTTGTGCCCATTTCCTACGCACGGCGCAAAAAGCGACGGACATCATGGTTATTGACGATTAAGCCACCCAACAGCCCTCTATCGTAGTGAGGGAGCAAGCGTGAAGGCTTACGTGTTCTGTTTAGGCCATCCCTTTGTTTAACCTTTTTGTGTTTATAGGATTGCCATGCATATCGAAAATACGGTCAAGCTCGACTTTAAAGATGTTTTAATTCGCCCGAAGCGTTCCACGCTCACGAGTCGCAGTGAAGTCGATATTACCCGTGAATTTAAATTCCTCCATTCGCCCGTTCGCTATCACGGTATCCCGGTGATCGCGGCCAACATGGACACGACGGGGACCTTTGAAATGGCTCAAGCCCTCGGGCGCCATCAATTATCCGTTGCTCTTCACAAGCTGTCTCTTATACACATCTGACGCTGCCGACGATATGCAGTGTGTAGATC
>CAMYAA010000028.1 GCA_947253615.1 uncultured Sutterellaceae bacterium | reverse complement strand
GTGTCATACAAATGAGCTGATAAATTTCTAGATCTATTCTTGCCACTAGCTATATCAAATTCACTACCAGCCTCTAAAATTGACAAAGAACTTGATAATTTATGATTTAAATGTCCCGTCTTCATTGAAGGAAAATCATGTCCCACTTCGACCATTTCATTGGACATTTTGAACTTGCCTGATTTCTTTACCTGATAAAAGGCGCCACGCAACCATAACGGAGAAACTTTGGACTTTATAATTTCTCCTCGGCGCTTAGCCAGCGTATCCACCCGCCCAATACTCAAAACATAATCGGTCGCCAGCCAATCAGACACAACAGGCAAGATGTCTACCTTCTTGGTACCTTTAACTAAATAATAATTAAAGGAATGTTCTGTGGGATTTGCTAAAACTTGCTGACGCAATTCTTCAAGAGACTGCGCTAATTCCTTAGGTTGAACTTGTATAAGTTGGTTTTTATCAAAACCTATCAAAGGTATCTTCACTGGATTCTTTAGCTTAGAGTCGTTGTTACTCTTTTCTTTATCCTCCGACACAGAGTGCTTTTCGATCAACAAAGTCTCGGTCGTTAATGCTCCCATGGCGGGTTTGGCAACATAAGCCACCTGCCCAACCTTAAAGAGACTATTATCCGCATCTGGTTCAGAAAGCACACTAGCAAACATAATACTGCCACCGTCAGATAAATCCTCGAGCACTTCCTTACCATTAATCACCGATAAATCAGAAGGCTTACTCTCAGCTGTGACCTCGTGCACAAGCATGAAATCGCTCTTTTCTGGCCGCTTAGAAAGCTTCATTGTTATCAAGGAATTATCCAAACCTTGATAACTTTCCACCCACATCAAACGAGATTTTTGATCTTGTAATGACGAAAAGTAAATACTTCCCGCATTAATTAATTGCGAGACACTGTTTAAATAATAAGGATCATTATCCTGCCCAAACAATCGCCATTGTGATCCCTTAGCTAACCCAATAACCGTTGTTCCTAATGTCGGGCGGTTATTAAATACATTCAATCGTGACACGGATCCTGACAAAGCACTATCTTCTGAAAGTGACAACACTATGCCCCCACCTCCTATGTGAGCTATCACAGGACTATTTATTGATATTTTGGCAGGCACCGATGAGATTGGTATTATCTTCAGCGTAGAACTGACACCAATAAGATTCCCCGTCACTGTTGATTGATCTTTATCAAGGATCCAATTACCCAGGAACTCTTTAATTTCAGGATGTTCCTTATCAACATTAAATTCATGCGTTGGCGTACTATAAGCAATCGTAACCCGAGATTGCCCTAGAACCTCAGCCGCATTAATCCCACCCTTCAAAGAAATACCACCAACAATTGTCACATTGTTCTGCGATGATTTAGCTTTATCACTATTAAAAACAGAGATCGCACTACCCTCACTCGCAATAGTATTTCGATCCGCTCTTAACGATATGCCTCCGTTTGGATTCTTTACTTGCGTATCTCTAATGGCAATATTCTTTGCTAAAAACACATTGTCATTTTTAGCAACAGCATTAATTGTTGTATTCCATCCCCCAGCAATAGCGGCAGGCTTCTTATGTTGAGTTAACTCACTCGCATGAGACAAAACAACGTTACTCAAAGTTTCCTCATTACCATAAAAAAGCCGTAAGCCATTAGTCTGGTTGGCATTCATAGATACAAAATTGGGAGCGTATTGCAAATCTAAAAAATTATTCTTTCCTAATAAAGAAAGCTCCATCACCTCTGCCGTGTTTCCATGATCATTACTGTTGTATAGCGAATACGCTCTAATGTCGTTTAAATCACCAATAAACTTTAATTTTCCATATGTTCCGTGAGAAGCTGTCGTTGTGTATGCCGCACCAAAAAAGATATTCAAACGACTATTTTTTTCAGCATCGATACGATTAATTCCACCTGCTTGTCCAACAGTTAAAGACGCCCCATACTCCACATCAAATAACGACCAATCTTGACCCGTTGGCTGATTTCTGACTACAAACTCATTTAAAGGGGCCGCAATACTTACTGGCTTCATTTTGGGATCAGCGATAACAATGAAACCATCTGAAGTTATGTTAAATGTATTTCTCTCTTGAGCCACAACCCCAAAAGACTTATCTGCATCTACATGATAATCGTCAAACCGAACCCCCACATCGAAGCGATTGGTCTTAGTGGTGTTTACATCTCCAATCGCTACATGCGAGGCTTTTCCCGCAAACACTATTTTTTTGTACCCGTGAAATGATTATGCTCAGAAGCGTACGTCAAGTCGTAAACAGGAGCATTGTTCATAGGAATACTAGTCGGCCCAGATAAAGTCCCGCTCCCTTCATATCTTACCGATACAACATCCCCTGCCGAATGAGCATCTCCCTCTATAAACAAAACTGGATTTTTGAAATCCCCAGCATGCCGAATTATTAGCTTATGCCCCGACTTCGGATACAACTTAATCTGCTCTACAGCGCCAACGTTACCTGTATTAACAACGTAATCCCCAGAAGGGGATTGGTCATCAAACTTAATTTCCAACGGGGATTGAATAGGATCTGACAACGTTGTCTCATTAGCATTCAAAGACAATTCTGTCCCAGAAACCCAAGGTGAAACGGCACCAATAAAAGTTAAAAAAATACCTTTTACTAACTTTTTGCGATGAAAACACGGAATTTCATTTCCTCAAAAGAGAGACAGATTCAATAGTTATTTACGAAATTTCCATCCGTAGAGACCGCTTATGAAATGTTGTTCAAGTTTTTCAGCATCATGCAAAAGAAAACATTTCCAGGAAAACAGACAAAACTTCTATACTAATATTAATTTAAAACAAAAAGTCGAGTCTATAACTACCACCAAAGCAAAACAAAAAACTAGCGAAAACACTGACACATCTAATATCCAACAATACACGCACACTCCTCCATAAAAACAAATCTATAAAAAATCAAATAAAATAAATAAATGAAGGGTATACAAGTGTCAATATTGAATTGTTGATTCTGTTTTTTACTAAAATACAAACATCAAGCGATTCAAAACCATTTCACTTCGATGTATAAAAAAAACACCCGTGCAGTCGCCCACACAGATGTTTCTCAAATTAAAAGCTCAATCACATTATTCGTGATCGTGTTCGCCCTCTTTCTTTTCCATATCAGCTTCCCACAAGCCTTTCGGTAATGGGAAAGCGACATTTTCTTGTACGCCTTCTAACGCGGTCACACTCGTCGCGCCAGCGTGGGCTTGTAAAAACTTCACCACACCCTGAACTAATTCTTCCGGAGCGCTAGCGCCCGCCGTGATCCCAACACGCTTCACACCATCAAACCACTTTAAGTCGACGTGCTCAGCCGTATCCACTAAATACGCACGCGTGCCTTCACGCTCTGCCACTTCACGTAAACGATTCGAGTTCGAACTCGTCACCGAGCCAATCACTAAAATCAAATCCACGCCCGCACGCGCTAAATGCTTCACCGCCTCTTGACGATTTTGCGTCGCATAACATATGTCTTGTTGCTTGGGTTCGTGAATTAACGGGAAACGCTTCTTGAGGGCATTGATCATCCCTAAGCTATCGTCGGCCGAAATCGTCGTTTGCGTCACATACGCTAAGGAACTGCCATCCTGCTGACTGAGCGCTTCAACGTCTTCAACGTTTTCCACTAACTCAATACTATCAGGAACCTGGCCCATCGTGCCTTCCACTTCAGGGTGGCCCGCATGACCAATCATTAAAATGGTTTTGCCTTCAGCACGCATACGTGATACTTCACGATGCACCTTCTTCACGAGGGGACACGTGGCATCAAAGACACGAAAACCACGACGCTGCGCTTCGTCAGACACCGATTTGGGAACCCCATGCGCCGAAAATACCACCGTCGCACCTTCAGGAACTTCCGATAAGTCGTCGACAAAAATGGCACCACGCTCACGAAGACCATCCACCACCGTACGATTGTGTACAATCTCGTGACGGACATAAATGGGAGCCCCATAAATCGCTAACGCGCGTTCCACAATGGCAATGGCTCGGGTCACACCAGCACAAAAGCCACGGGGTTGAGCAAGTAAAATCTCCACAGCAAACCTTTCAAAAATGAGGAATGTTTGGAAATTTTAAAGTTTTTTTGCCTTTTTCGCACACAAGAGCACGAAAAATAGGTAAAATCAACGTTTCGCTATTTGCGTAAACCGATGGACTCCCTGTACTGACACTGTGGGGCGTCCACCCAACGCACGGATAAAAACGTGTTTCGGGCGTGTCAGTTCACGCATTTCAGCGTATAATTTCGTATTTTCTCGCATAAGGGATAGTTCGACAGTTCGCTGTCTTGAGCGTTTCCGCGAGTTTTTGTTTTAAATTTTCACTGGAGTTAGAGATGGCACGAGTGTGTCAAGTCACCGGTAAGGCGCCGATGGTCGGCCATCACGTCTCGCATGCGAACAATAAAACGAAGCGTCGCTTCATGCCCAATCTGCAATATCGCCGTTTCTGGGTAGAAAGCGAAAACCGTTTTGTTCGTTTGCGTCTCACGACGGCAGGCCTTCGCACTATTGACAAGATTGGTATCGATGCGGTTTTGGCGGATCTCCGCGCCCGCGGCGAAATCTAACTAGTAATTAAGGGAGATTCACCATGGCGAAAGGCGCTCGCGAAAAGATCAAGCTTGAATCCACGGCCGGTACCGGTCATTTTTACACCACCACGAAGAACAAGAAGACTTCCACTGGCAAGATGGAAATCTCGAAGTTCGACCCGGTGGCTCGCAAGCATGTGGTCTACAAGGAAACGAAGCTCAAGTAATTGTTGAGTGAAGATTTTCGGCGAAAAAGCTCGACTTCTGTCGGGCTTTTTGCTTATTCGAAGTTTCGACTTCGTGAAAAAGGGGAGATTCCATCACGGAAACCTCCCCTTTTTTTATGGGAGCCAACCGCTCCCCTCGCTCTTCTTTTATTCGGGCATCAAAATACTGCCGACATAGGGCTTCATGCTCACACGCACTTTCGTGCCCACCGCCCAGCTTTCGTCTTGATGAATGTTCAAACGCAAATCATTGGGCAAACGCACAATGTAGCTATTAAACGACCCATGGAAGACTTTCTCTTCAATCACCCCAGGGCCCTCATCATCAGGATCCAAGCGTAAGTCTTCAGGACGCAATAACCAACGCATCCCTGGCGTAAACACACACCCACACTTAGCCTCTGGCACTGGACCAATCGCAGTCATCCAAACGCCGTCCTTCACCTCAATGGGTAAGTAGTTAACGGCGCCCATAAATTCCGCCACAAACGCATTACACGGTTCATGATAAAGCGACTGGGCCGAGCCCATCTGAACGATCTGCCCTTGATTCAAAATGGCCAAACGATCCGCAAAGACGAAGGCTTCGTCCTTACTGTGCGTCACGAAAATCGCTGGAATATTACGCGCCTTCAAAATGCCTCGCATTTCCGAAATCAATTGCGTACGCACTTGACTATCGATGTTGGAAAACGGTTCGTCCAACAAAAGACACTTCGGTTCATAAGCCAGCGCACGGGCAATCGACACACGTTGCTGCTGCCCCCCAGAGAGTTCATGCGGATATCGATCTTCAAGCCCCTCCAAGTGCACTAAGCTCATCATGTCTTTAATACGCGCTTCACGATCACTCGGATTCATCTTACGAAGGCCAAAGGCAATATTTTCCTTCACGGTTAAATGCGGGAAAAGCGCATAGTCTTGGAAAATCATCCCGACTTCACGGTGTTCGATCGGACGATCCGTAATGTCGTTACCCATCAAAACGACCGAGCCTTCTTTAGCTTCAATCAACCCAGCAATGGCTTTTAATAAGGTGGTTTTACCGCAACCACTCGCGCCTAACAAACATACGATTTCGTTGTCTTCTAACGCCAAGCTCAAGTTCGATAAAACCGACTCATCGTTATAACGACAGGACAAATTTTTAATTTCTAAAGTAATCATCGTTTCACTCTTTTGGTCTTGAGCATGGAATACGTGAGATAAATCACGGGAATCAACCCGGCCACAATCAGAATCAGGGCGGGCAAGGCCGCACGTTCTAACTGCTCGTCACTCGTATAGGCGTACACGTGCGTTACCAAGGTTTCAAACCCGAACGGACGAAGGAGAAGCGAAGCATTGAGCTCTTTCATCGCTTCCACGAACACAAAGAGCAAGGCTGTAAAGATCCCGCCACGCAGAAGCGGCATATGCACCTTAAACCACGTGCGCGTCGCCCCATAGCCCATCGATCGAGAGGCCATATCCAAGGAATAAGGAATCTTGCCCAATGCCGTATCAATACTGCCAATGGGCATCGCCGCAAAGCGAATCACAAAGGCCACTAACAAGCAGAAAATCGTGGACGTGAACACTAAGCCAAAGCTTGGCATATGTGCCCACTTCGTGAATTGCAGTAATAAATTGTCGGCCGAGGCCATAGGAATTAATAACCCTAAGGCCAAGACCGTACCGGGCACGGCATAGCCCATCGTCCCGACGCTCAAAGGCATACGGGCGAGCGGATGATTGTTGAATCGTGCTTGCGCGTGAATCAATAAGGCAAAGGCCACGCAGAAAACGGCCGCCAAACACGAAATGATCAAACTATTTTGCAAGTAATCCGTAAAGCGACTCGTGTAACTCTGATTAAAGTAGAACACGGTCCAATACGTTAATTGGCCCACCGGGTAAATAAAGGCTAAGACGACAATCGTCCATGCGTAGCCCACCCAGAAGCGAGGCCAAAAACCCTTCAAGGGCTTTAAAGGAATCTGTGCTTCGGTCCCACGCTGATATAAGCGTTGCTTACGACGCCCATAGCGTTCAAGCCAAATAAAGAGCACCACCAAACCCAAAATACTCAAACTGATTTGGGCCGCGGCATGGGAGTCCCCTAACCCGAGCCACGTGTCATAAATGGCCGTTGTTAAGGTATGAACCGAGAAGAAATACACCGTACCGAAGTCCCCTAAGGTTTCCATGGCCACTAAAGCGCAACCAATCCCGAGTGCAGGACGAATCAACGGTAACGTAATACGCCAAAAGACTTCACCCGTAGAGGCACCCAACAACTTGGCACTGTGCGTCAAGTTTTCGGCCTGTTCAATCAAGGCCAAACGCGCCATCAAGAAGATATACGGATAAAGACAGAGCGCCAAAATCAAGCAGGCCCCGCCCAAAGAACGAATGTGTGGGAACCAATAGTCGTGCACCGTTGTCCAGCCAAAGATTTCACGCAAGAAACTTTGCACGGGACCGGAGTAATCCAAAATATCCGTGTACAAGAACGCGGTTAAATACGCGGGCATAGCAAGCGGTAAACACAGTAACCACTGCAGCGTTCCTTGTGAAAAGAAGCGATAACGCGCTACTACCCAGGCCGACGGCACGGCGAACACTAACGCCAATAAGACCGTCCCAATAACCACCTTCAAAGAATTCGCGATGTATACCGTGAGCACCGTATTCACGAGGTGTTTCAGACTTTCCAAGTCCCCCGTGATCGCTAAGATAAAAATCGTGGCAATGGGGAACGCAAAAAATAAAAAGGTTCCAATTGCCAGTGTGAATAGACCGATTCGCTTCATTGACGTTGGTACGTTGATAATAGAGAAAAGCCAATTCAGAAGGGTTGACCGACTGAATTGGCTCTGAAAAAAGCGCAGGAAAAGGACGAGATTCCGAGCGGTATCCCGTCCTTAACGCTCAAAGCTTACTGAAGGTCAAACTGAACTTCGTCGATCATCTTGATAGCTTCGTTGTAGTGCGAAGCGAGATCGTCGAAGGACAAGCTATCACGCTTGAACTTGCCCCAAGAAGCCACTAACTTGCTTTCAGGAACGCCAGGTTCAACCGGGAATTCGTTGTTGAGTTCAGCATAGAGAGCCTGGGCCTTGTCGCTCGACAAGAATTCCATCAACTTGAGCGCAGCAGCCTTGTGCTTCGCATACCTGTCTCTTATACACATCTCCGAGCCCACGAGACCGTACTA
>CAMYAA010000027.1 GCA_947253615.1 uncultured Sutterellaceae bacterium | reverse complement strand
CCACCTCGAGTGCTTTTATTCTCGCGATGATCATTGCTTACGGTGCTTTTGGGAAAATGGCTTTAGACCCCATTTTGATTATTGCCGTGGCACAAGCCAATAAAGACTCGAGCTTGAGTACGACGCTCTCGATTTTCAACTTTGTTGGCTTATTGAGTTCCGTCATTGCCCCCTTTGTCGGCGGACAAATTCTCAAATACACCGGTAGCCTAAATGGCAGTTTTTACTTCTCGGCCGTGCTCTTGGCGGTGGCGTTAATAGTAACGTGCTTCTTTGAGAAACCCTCTACACAAGAAGCCTAAGATTCAACTCAAAAGGGGATGGAAAATTCCATCCCCTTACCTTTGCCCTTTTTAAACTAACGTTTAATGCTTAAGTTCGTGATAACTCACGATTGCTGAGGCAGGTACGCGCTTCGGGACAAGCGCTTCTGCTTGATGTGCGCCAAAATCTGAGTCCATTCGGCTCACATATTGACGACGTGTTGCCGCAACATTAACCAACGCAAATCCCTCCAGACCCTTCCTGATCGTCGCTTCGCTATTGGCCGCATTGATATCAGAGAAATAAGTGTCATTGTTAACAATGGACGCGTCGATTTTCAATAACACCAAGTCTTCGCCAGCCTCTAAGAGACGATACTGCATGGGATGATCAGTACAAAAACTCAGGTGGACATAATCAGAAGTACCATTTCTCTTGTCGAGCTCGTAAGAGAAATCACTCCCTCCGAATCCACGAGCGTTATACCCGTTGTTTTGAAGAATATCTCTTGAGAGCAAACCCGTTTTCAAAATAGAAGGCAGGTTCTGCGCTTTGGTGAAGTGGTATAAGTACTGGACACCTTCAGCTTTTAAAGCGCGAGCAACCTCGTTTAGTCCATCATTCTGGCAATAACCAGGCTTCGCGACAGGCGCTTTTGGCTGTGCCGTTTCATAGACTTGCTCTTGACGCTCTTGGGGGCGTAGCGTACTCCCCTTTTGCGTTAAAACGGAAGGCTTGGACTGAGTCGTTTTTGGCGACTCCTTTGAACTTTCGATGTAGTGATTAACTTCGGACTTGAACTTACCCCATACTTGCTTAACGAAATCCGTCGTCGCTCGCGTCCGTGAATCCTCATTCACGACTTTCCACGAGTTTTTGATCCACTGCTGTGCAGCCACCGTACGATGATCGTTAACCAACTTATTCCATAATTTCATAGTGTGCTCCTTTAATCAATAAAGCACCACCTCCTAATCCTTTTCCAGCTAGCGTTTTAAAATTCAAAACTTCCCTGCTCTCGCTCCTCCTTTTTGCCTTGTTTAATTCGTAATTGTCGTTCCTGCTTTTCTTGTTTTCGCAGCGCTTGGGATTCTTCCAAACTCAATGGCTTTAATTCGTAGATATCACGAGGGAACTTACCTTTCCGCTCGATATACAACTTAATCAATGCCGCATGAGCGATTGGACGAGTTAAATCCGTAAAGTTCGTATTGATGTTGTAATCCAACAAGACCACGTTGCCTTCACGACTTTTTTGTTCAATCAACTTCAACGATTTCTGCGGTTCCGCTAACGACAACATTCCCCAATAAGTGGGTAAGTAGATCTGCAGTCTGGCTTGAAAATAATTAAGGATTTCACCGGTTCGTAACCAACGATGCCCTAAGATGGCACCGTGAGTTCTAATACTTCGCTTTAAATTTTTGCCAGTATTGTTTTTAAACAGATTTAAATCCTCGCCCTCTTTTTCAAAGACTTTCAGCCCTTGCCAAACGGCCTCTACACAACTTGCGGTTAGTGACTTTAGTGGCTCAGCCCCCGGAACAATAATGTTCCCATGGGGATAAAAGGGACTTAATACTCGCCCTTCATAATTAGGAGAAGTCGAGCTAACGTCCAAAATAAAAGCGCCTGGAAACTCTTTTTGAATGTTTTCCATTTGGCGTTTTTTACTCGTCACATAAATCATGCTAAATCTTTACTGAGCCAAGCATCTAACCCTCTACAAAATTAGCAGAATTTCTCTAATCCCAACTTAGGAATATCCCTACTTTGCCGACAAAAAATGGGCTACTGCCCCCTCTCCAAAGAGAGTTCACAGTAACCCACGAACGTCAAACAGTCTCGCTAAGAAAAGCCGAAGCTTTTACTTAGTGAATGTCCTTTTCCTTGAGCGCGTCGATAATTTCTAATAAGCGAACATTACCGCCGGCTTCAGGCTTCCACTGGACTTGAATCACTTCGACATCCTGCTTTTTCAAAGCTTCTTCGAAGATTTCCAAACCCACATTGAGGACTTCGAGTTTTTCAACATCTAAAATCGACATAAGAACTCCTTACTTCTTTAAAAAAGCCAAGGCCAACTTCAATGCTTGCGCATTGGAGGGCGGCACAATCGCGCCCGCGGCTTCTAACATCGACTTCTTTTGAGCGTAACCCTGGTAGTCATCTTCACTACCGCAAATCACCCCAATGCAAACGATGTCAGGACGGGTTTCACGAATGTAAGCAAAGTCGCTCGCTAACTGATCCGCTGCTTCATCGTTGGAGCCGTAGCCCAATTCGACGTCAGCAATAATGACCGAAACCGCAGGATCTTTCGCTTCTTCACGAAGACGTGCACTACGGCCCGACGGATCAATCATCGGATGGGGCTTGCCCACCGTGAATTCATCGTCACCCATATCCAACACGACATTCTTGCGACTCTTATCCTTCGCACCTAACTGGTGTTCAGGCTTCTTGGCTAAGTTGGAATAAACTTCTAAGCCATGTTCTTCCAAGGTCAATAACGCTTCGTAAGCTAACGTACCGCCGCAGTAGATGGCACGAACGTCACCCGCGGGGTTCTTTAACGCATGCGAAGCTGCTAATTCGTTGACTGGGAATTCACTCGGAACCACCTTGCCTTCTAACTTCAACGCTTCGAGCGCAGCATCTTCGAGGGTCTTGGCGTAATGAATCGACGTCCCTTCAAAGAGTTCCTTCTTGGCACCTAAGAAGCAAGCAACCACTGGCTTCTTGACCGTTTCTAAACGGGCAATAAGCTTGGCCAACACTTTTTCCTGAGGCGGCTTGGAAACCAACACGATGACGTCCGTATTGTCGTCCTTGACTAAAAGATCCAAGCAGTAGAGCATCATGCGACCACCGACCACATCTTTCACGTCACGACCACCCGTACCAAAGGCATGGGAAATCCCAGAACCGTGGTTAGAGACCAAGTTCACCACTTCTTGTAAGCCCGTACCCGAGGCCGCTACGACCCCAATACGACCCTTCTTGACCTTGTTCGAAAAACCTAAGCCAACCCCATGAATAATGGCAGTACCGCAGTCCGGCCCCATCATCAAAAGATCCTTGCTAATGGCCAAGTCTTTCAAAGCAACTTCGTCTTCAATGCTAATGTTGTCCGAGAAGAGCAACACATGCTTGTTCGCATTTAAGAGCTTGCGAGCTTCACGCGCAGCATACACGCCAGGTAAGCTCACCACAGTGAAGTTCGAATCAGGATAGCGTTCCACGGCTTCATTGACCGAAGAGACCACTTCTTCCTTCGTGGCCTTCTTCTGACCCTTTTGAGCCAAAACGTCTTCGACCAACTTCAAAACCGCAGCGTCATCCAAATCCGTCTTAATCGCAATTAAAACGTCACCCGGGTTGGCGGCTTCACCAGCCGCTGCCAAAAGACCCGAATCGTTCATGATGCGCTTGTTCATTTCCGTGGCCATCATGATGGCGATTTCTTCCGTCGCCAAACCTAATTGATTCTTGACCTTGTTCGTTAAAAGCATCAAGGTCGCGGAGTCAAAATAACGGTTACTAATGACAATATTCTTGAGCATATTAAATTCCTAACTCCTTAGCCAACGCTTCAAGCGCTTCTTCAAAGGGCTTCAATGGCGTGCGGGACATACCTGCCCCCACCATCCCTTGGCCTGCCTTATTGGAGGCAATAGCCGTGTTCAAAACAGGCGTTAAACCCGTTTCAACAATCTTGATGGCGTCTAAAGCCAAAGGAATTCCCTTAAAGTCATAAATAGGAATCTGGTACTTGTCGTTCGTACCCGAGGCAATCTTATAAGCGTCATGCGTGGTCTTATGAGCAATATCAACGCTGTCTTGCCCCAAGAACTTCACGATGGCCGGCGAGGCAATCATGGCACAACCGCCAAAACCACCCACTTCCATAATGGCGCTATCGCCCAAGTCAGGGTTGGCATCCTTTTCCGTAAAGCCCGGGAAGTAAAGCCCATCAATCATCGGCGCAGGTGCCGTAAACCACTGACCCTTTAAGCCACTGATACGAATACCGACTTCAACCCCGTTACGAGCAATAGCCGTCACGATGGTCGAACCCTTCACGCCGTCAGTCATATCGGCCGCCAACTTATTCGCGCCCATGGCGAGGTTCAGGAAGAACTGATCGTTACCCACCGAGATAAAGCGAAGTACGTCAGCGGCATGTTCACCCGCATACTTGCCGATGGAATAGGCGAACTTCTTCAAGATCAAAGACGTCGTGGCGATATTACGCATATGTAATTCGTCACCCATGGCCAAACCTTGAGCCATGATCGGCGCCAAATCAATCGGACCATCTTCGCGTAAGATCTTTTGGAAGATCGGCATGAAGACGTCTTTCATCCAATTGAGCTTGTCTAAGGTCTTTTGACTGAATTCACCGAAGCGAAGCCCCACACCTTGACCTTCACTGACGTTAACAAAAGCACGCTGCTTGGTGTTCTTGTCTTCGATCACCCACACCGGCATGTTGTAGGAGGTCAAACCCGTCATAGGACCAACCACCCCGTAATGATGGCAAGGCGAATACTTTACTTCACCACTCACGGCCACCGCTTTAGCTTCTTCCAAGGTGCTAGCAAACCCTTCGTTAATCAAAGCGCAATAGACCGCACCTTGCATCGGAGGACACATCTTTTCAAAAGCAATGGGAGGACCCGCATGCATTAAAACATTCTTTTCGAGCCCAGGAATCACATCCCTGGCTAACTGAATATCTACCAATACTGGATCAGCACTCGCCATGCGTTCCATGGCGATTTTATTGGCCGTTAACATAAATTACCCCAATAAGTGAATGAAACTTTGGAAAGCCTTGGAGATCCCATTAACACCGAGAACGAAGGTTAAGACCACCACAATAATCCCGATAACATTCTGGAACCACGTATTCGTGTATTCACCCAAGAGCTTCTTGTTATTGCCGACGATCAAAATCAAGATCGTGATAAACGGTAAGAAGAAACCACTCGTCGCTTGGGCCAAAATAATGATTTCTAAGGGGTTCTTACCTAACATTGCTAAGGCAGAGCCGAAGAGAATCACAATCACCGCCAAGGTGTTAGCTTTCTTCCCATGAACACCGTCGTTAAAGCCAAAAACACTCGTCGTAATATTCTTTAAGGTGAACGGAATGGCGATCGCGGACGATAAACCAGCAGCAAACAAGCCTAAATTCCCTAAGGTGCTAGCGTAGCGACCTAACACAGGTTCAAGAGCTTGGGTGAAAGCTAACGCCGGATGACCATGGAGCACCGCACCGCGGAGCACCGCCGCGCTCGTCACGACTAACGAGAGCGTGATCAAACCACCGATAAGAATATTGATACCAATGTCCCACTTCGCTTCACTTAATTCTTCCGGTTTGGACCAACGACCCTTGGAGGTGATGGAGTGAAGAATCAAGTTAATCCCAATCAACGTCGTACCAATCAAGGCTAACGTCAAAACGTAACCGCCTTCAGGCATTTGAGGAATTAAACCCTTAGCCATTTCGGTCACATCAGGCTTAACGAAAATCATCGTCACAATAAAGATGATCCCCATCACGCCAACGAACATCTTCATGATCGTTTCTAAGGACTTGGTCGAGCCCAATAACGTGACGGCTAAAACGACAATGGTCATTAAACCAACGATAATTTCTTTATTGACACCCAAAACCGTAGCAAGCCCTAAGGCGCCCCCGGTTAAGTTCCCCGCTTGGAATGCAAAACAGATCGTCAAGACGGCTAAGAGCATCAAAATCTGAATGAAACGTTTCCACCAAAGTAAGTTGGGCAAAACGTTAATCGAACATTCAATCAAGTCCTTTTTGGTCACAATGGCAATACGAGAAGCCATTTCCATCAAGAACATCAAAGCGATCACAGCAAAGACAGTCGCCCATAAGAGACTGTAACCAAAGCTAATACCGACCTTGGTCGAAACGATAATCGTACCTGGGCCAATAAAAGCACTGGTAATAATGGCCGCTGGACCACTCGCTTTAAACTTTTTAATAAGTGCGTTCATAATTTACCTTTTTAGAGATGATCTTTTAGTGGTTAATCTCAAATAGGTGCACGGACTCAGTACGTTCATTTCAACCAAGAAGTAATCACCGTCGATTACTTCGCCCCTTCCTTTTTTTCGTCGCAATGATTTATTCATTAAAACGAGACCCCAATCTTAGTCTGCTCTAGGCTTTTCTCTATCCTCACCTAGGCACCCACGAGTCCACTATACCTACTAATATCCTAATCGCATACCTAGGCGTGGCTTTTGAAAGTTGTTATTAGAATCCAATGAGCGTTTTCAAGTTTTTTTGAAAATCTCGGAAACTCCCCTTCGCCCTATCGAGATATCGCTAAATGTGATGACTATCATACTCACCCTTCTTCCCTCTGTATCTAAGGAAAAGGGTGTAAAAAAGGGCGAGTTTTACCCCGCCCTTCAGACACTCACGTCGCTACTTCGTGATCTTATGCTTCGTAGTATTCAATTTCTTTGACATTGGCCGAAATTAAGGTCCCGTTTTGGCCCTTAACGATCGCTTCGATGTCTTCCAAAGCGCCGATCGCGGCATTGCCCTTACCAGACTCAACGAATTCGCACGCAGCCTGAATCTTCGGCCCCATCGAACCCGCCGCGAAGCCCATCTGACGAAGGTGTTCTGGGCTAGCCGCCTTAATACGCTTCTGTTCAGGCGTACCCCAGTTCACAAAGACCCCAGGGACGTCCGTGGCGATCACTAACATGTCAGCGCCCAATTCCTTGGCTAACAAGCTGCACGCGTAGTCTTTGTCAATCACCGCTTCAACGCCCGTTAACTGACCATTCTTTTCCAAGACCGGAACGCCTCCGCCGCCACCAGCGATCACGGTAATACCGCTGTTGACCAATGCCTTAATCGCATCCATTTCAACAATACGTTGCGGACGCGGGCTCGGCACCACGCGACGGAAGTACTGACCATCAGCCTTTACCACCCAACCCTTTTCTTGGGCCAAGGCCTTAGCAGTCGCTTCGTCATAAACTGGACCAATAAACTTCGTCGGATTCTTAAAAGCGGGATCTTCTTCGCTCACCACGGATTGCGTAAGCATCACGGCCACAGAGCTACCACCCAAGGCGTTACGCATTTCTTGCATAAACAAATAGCCAACCATCGCCTGGCTTTCTGCGCCCAAAATATCAAAGGGATAAGCCGGCACTTTGTCGTTATAGGCTTCATTTTGCAAAGCAATCAAGCCCACTTGCGGCCCATTACCATGGCCTAAAACTAAATCATGCTCTTTGGCGACTTGCTTTAAAGCCTGACAAGCTAAACGCACATTCTTTTGTTGCGTCTGAGCGCTCATCACTTCACCACGACGTAAGAGCGCATTGCCCCCTAAGGTAACGACGATCTTCATAAAACTCTCCTTATGCAAGATGACACAGCACTCGCTGTATTGTTTTATCAATCGTAAACAATGCCTTCGTAAGAAATATTGAAAGTTTTAGGCTCAAAAAGTCACCATCAATCAAAAAAAATTAGTCAATCACATCCATCAAAGATGACCCTTCCCACCCAATCATTGATGAGCAAATATTCTACAAGCTATAGAAAATAGTAATTTAAACCCACTAAATACCTTTCTCACTCAAAGAAAAATCAATCATTACAGACCTACTAATCTCTTATTAATAGAAATCTACAACAATATAACCTGTCTCTTATACACATCTCCGAGCCCACGAGACCGTACTAGATCTCG
>CAMYAA010000026.1 GCA_947253615.1 uncultured Sutterellaceae bacterium | reverse complement strand
TACACACTGCATATCGTCGGCAGCGTCAGATGTGTATAAGAGACAGGTTAAGAGGGTAAGCGAAAGTGTTATTTTCCCCTCCTAAAATGTTCATATCGCCTTGGTAGCTGATGGTGGAATTGTCGGCATAGAGACCAATATTATGATTGCCTTTCTCAACCGTATACTCCGTGCTTAGATCAGGAGCATTGGTCAGAGGATTCAGAGCTTTTTTTGTAATATTGAGCCCAGAATTTGGCTGAGCAATGACTCCTATTGTTCCATTACCTTTGGTGTGGAACCGCAGGGCTAAGTTCTGAGTGCGTCTTCCTGATTGAAAAACGCCAATACTCGTTTGTTCTGTGGCATCCACTCCATCAGCGATGACGATGTTGGCATAGTTTCGTGATATGCCGAGAGGATCTGTTTCTGTGGCTTGAGAAGCTAGATTCGAAACAATAGTTGAGGGATTGTATATACCTATGGCGCCTTTTGAGTTGATGGTAATTGGATTTATAAATGAGAAGTAATTTGTCGGATTCTCTGTAGTGCTACTATAAATTAATCCAATGGCAAAAGGACTATTTAGGTTAATCGCCCCGGTGTTAAGAACCAGTCCATTAGGTTGAGAGTATTTATAAGTGATATAGAAAACGAAGGGAGGAGAATCATTCTTGGCGTTAGGAGCATTAACAGTAATCGTCCCCGCATTGTGGTAGACAACATATTGTGGGCCAGATGAATCGGGGGTTTGTAAAAATGCACGGCTGCCAGCTCCAATTAGGTTGATTTCTCCATGGTTTTCGATAAAAACTAGACGATTTCCTGAGTTCGAATGAACTGTTGACATTAAGAAGATGGATTTTTCTGCATTTAAATTTATTGTGGCATACGTTCTGAATAATTGAATCTGTTTCAGGTTAAAGGGGGTATAGTTTAAAATGTTCGAATATTCAGCAGTTTCATCTAACGACTCGTTCTTCGTTAAAATTCCTAAAGTAGCAAATTTTTCAGGTGTCCATGTTCCTGTTTTAAAACTGCCTTGCCCCTGGTCTTCTACTTCATTATCTATAAGAGCGCCAGATGTAAGGTTATCAATAACAATCGGCTTCTCTCTTTTGGGATCTCCAATTTGAGCGTAAGGGACGGAAGTTATAACATATAAATATGGTTCTGATGAGAAAGAGGAGTGCTCCTTGTAGTTGAATATAATGGGTTTGGTAGAATCAGTGGGGTAGGTCTTGTTATATGAAGTAGTGGCCTGATATCCACCATCAACAAGTTTTCCAATCAGCTTTTCTTTTTCATTAAAACCTAGAATATTGGTGTTGTATTGGACTTCCCAATTGATGGATCCAGGAAGAGTGCTATTAAATATGATGTGTCCATTTTCGTCAGCTAAATTTTTCAACGATAAAAGGCTAACATCTTGAAAATATCCTTTGACACCACTTGTACCAGAGTAGTCTGGCCCGAATGAAATATAGGGCGAATTGGGATTGGCTCCATCAGGTAGAGATTGCTTAGGTGATGGGATAGTTGGTTTAATTTCTGGAAGATTAGGAGCGCTCGGTTCGCTTACGTTGGGAAAGCTTAATAAGGGTGGATTCGTTGGTGAGGGTACTGTTGGTGTGCTGATTTCCTTGGGTTTGCTAATTTGAATTGTCTTAGGTTCGGAAACGTTGACTGGGGATACATTAATGCTAACCGTTTGAACCTCAGGTACAGTTGGTTGCTCTACTGTCGGATTGGTAATTTGAGGGGATGAATAGGATTTCTGTGCGGGGCGTGCCGGTGCTTTCACCGTGACGGGAGCTAAAGTCGGTTGCTCAAACGAGACATCTTTTGTTTCTTTGGTAATAGAAAGGTTGATAGGATCAATCGATACTGAGCGAATAGGAATGACAATGTCCGTTCCTTGAACGACATTAATCGGGCGCTTTAAGATTCCTAGTGCGGAGCCACCTTCAGAGATAGGAATTTTCGCTTTTTTAAATTTTTTCTTTTCTTTTTCTTCGGTCGGAACTAGTGATTTTGTGGGATCGTATGGGTTTTCAAGCGCATTCCCGCCAAAATAAGTACGGTCGACTTCATCATAAGATGAATGTCCGCGGCTCAGTAACCCATAGGTTTGCATCGAGCGTACTAAGGGTTTGAGCGTCCAGTTATTGCTTTGTGCATCGTAAACTGGAATGGCACCATATTGATTCGCCAACCATTCTTTATAGAGATCAATTTGATTGATGTCGGCGTTATTGGCCGCGGTTGCCGGTGCGCTCATTAATAGCACGGTTAATAAACTAACAGCGGTCGCAATACGGGTTGATTTACGGGGTAACGTAGTTTTGGTCATAACTTATCCCTCGGATCCCAGTACGCCTCCTCTTTGGTACGAGGAGGTCTTGTAGCTGAAAACAGTTGTAGTCACTCATTTAAACAAAGGGGTAGAGTTGGTCAGACACTGTGAGGCATCCCTTTGTTATGGATAGATGAAATATCTTTTTATTATAAATTTATTTCGTGTCTATTTTTAGTGATTAAACAGGGATAAAGTCTGAATATTTGGAAATATAGATATTTATGTTGCGCTACGTACACAAGAGGTTTCTTTGGTTGCGATGTTATTGTTAAAATAATAAATTAATATATACTTATATTAATAGATGCTGCAGGATCATTTGTTCCCATTGAGAATCTAGATGAGTTGTGTGTGCAAGAATTTGTTAGCGAAAAATAAGGAGTATTTGTGTTCTTTATGCGAGGGATAAAAATTTGATCGTTATAGGGCCTTTCTGTTGTTATCGGGTTATAGATGTGCTCAATTGAAGCCTTAACAAAATTCAATGAATTGAAGAGTTCGCTTTATAAGAGGGGTAAAAAACTCCGTAAGCTCGGTAGAACTTACGGAGTTTGATTGGTTCACGGGGCTATTACCACTTAAAGCCCGTCTGAATACCGAGCGAATGATCTTTTTCCGTATCCAAACTGCCTAAAAGGCTGATGCTAAAGCCCTTTCGTTGAGCTAAGAGTACTTGAGCCTCAAAGGTCGTGTTGCTCGTATGACTGACCGTGCCCGGGAGTTCATAGGTTTGTGAGGTGCCTAAGAGAGTGACACGGTTTCGTGCATCAAAAGGCTTCTTCGTGGAGTACGCGACGCGTGCCCCTAATTTCGCTTGTAAGTTCCAATTGGCATCAAGTCGATGACTCGTGAGTCCTTGGAGTTCGATATAGGGCAGGAGGTCGTTGTAGTTTTTTCCATTAAAGTCTAATGGGACCGCACCGGTTTCGTCGCCCGAGCTAATGCGTAAGTACTGGCCGACGACCCCAACTTTCCCCTGCACCGTGAAGCTAGACCAGTGATGTTTGTATTGCAAACCGAGGTCAGTTGTCCAATCGTAGGCATAAAGGGTGTTGAAGTTTTCAAAGAGGGTTTTGCTCGTTGAAATTGTACGGTTAACACGATGACGGCCAGCATTGATATGAGTGCTGAGTTTCAGATCGAGCTCGTTGTTGTCGGTATGCCATAAAGGTTCGTTATAGCCGAGGCCTAAACGAATCGTGTGGACCTTTTCCTTGGCTTTATTGTTGGCCTCATTATCGAAGTTGAAATTCGAGAATAAATAGCCCATTTCGCCGTAGATTTGACGTCCAGGACGACTCCGGAGATCTCGTTGGTCAGTGATGAGTACCCCAACGTGATTCACGTCCCAAGTGCTACGAGCTTGGTTGTCACCATGAGAATTGTGTTCGCCTAGAAGAGCCATCTTGTAGGTGTGTGAGCTCAACGGTGCTTGTGTCGCGAGGAATCGATCACCACGCTCGAAGACGTGATTGATATCGTCAACCCGGTCTTGAATATTGGCGTATAGATCCCCACGCAATTCGGCAATTTGTCGGTCGAAATCCGCTTTGTTGTCGATCATGTCGATTGCGTCAAAAACTTTGCCCGTCGGCGTAGAGGTTGGCGCGGCGGTATAAAGCGTATCGAGCCCTTCTGCAAGTGACTGATAAGCCGAAACGTCGTCAATAAGCTTTGCGTAGTTGATTTTGTTTATTGCTACCTCAACTATTGTCTCGTGCTTCTTCTCGTTTTGGGTGACAAGCTCAACGTTACTGTGCCACGTGTAAGATTTAGACGAGATGTCAAAATTACGGCTAAGGGACGGTGTCTTATTGCCTTTTTTCTGTGTAATGGATATTTTGAAATTCTTTTGAGTTGCTTTATTGCCTTGAGTGAAATTTGGTAACACAACACCTCTACCTGCGAGTGAGGGAGTTCTAAAACTGAGAGGGTTGTGGATTTTAGTGATATCGAGCTTTGTATTCTGTAAGACAATAGGGATATCCGACTCTATTGATCCAGCATTGGTAATATTCCCAGGAATAATTACATTCTCAGGAATCTTCTCCTTTTTGCCAATCGGATTAGCGTCTGGACTGAGGTCGGTGAGTTTTTTAATTTTGCTCCAAATCTTTTTTCGAGTTCCTTCTATTTTTGCCTTGCATACATACTCACTGCCTGCCTCCAAAAGCCCCGCTTTTGCGTCTCTCCACCTTATTGATAGTATGCTGTCTTTATCAATGAACACCTTAGATCCTTCGGCGAGTATCATCCCTGTACTGTTCTTTCCTGCTATGGTCAGCTTGGTGTTGTGGAGTTGGATCTCTGAGTCAATAGCAAAGAATCCTATACCATTAGTGTTAACAGCGAGTTTGCTATCGAAAATATTTGCGGTGCTGTTTTTTAGATAAATGCCTTTTCCATCCCTAACGCTAAGATTGGATTTTTTAATAGTTATAGTGCCGTTTTCTGATTCAATGCCAAGACCTTTCTGAACTTCCATGCTTGCATTTTCTATATTGGCGATGCTATTTTCTAATTGAATACCAATGCCTTTAGTAACTTTAAGTTTGTTATTTTTATTGTTGACATCGTCGTTTTTGAGAGTGATCACTGAATTAATAGCAAGGATCCCTCTGCCGTTATCGGTAACTTCTAGGTTGGTGTTTTGAATATTTGCGGTGCCGTTTTCTGATTCAATGCCAAGACCTTTCTTAACTTCCATGTTTGCAATTTTCTAAATTGGCGATGCTCTTTTCTAATTGAATACCAATGCCTTTAGTAACTGTAAGTTTGTTATTTTGATTGTTGCCATCGTCGTTTTTGAGAGTGATCATTGAATTAATAGCAAGGAATCCTCTACCGTTATCGGTAACTTCTAGGTTGGTGTTTTGAATATTTGCGGTGCCGTTTTCTAATCGAATGCCAATGCCATTATTAACGGTCAATCCTAAGCGATAATTTGATTTAGAGTCTTTTAAATTAATGTTTTCGCCTAAGGAATTAATACCAACTCCACCGTTTACTGTAATGCTGCTCTGACTTACGGAGAGGTTGTGTTGAGCCGTCTCTGAGGTGGGGGTATCTTTTGCTTTCTCATTGAAGAGTACAATTCCTGAACCACCATTTACAATGATTTCAGAACTCATCATTTTTAAGCTAGCACTGCTTGTGATATAAGCACCGACCGAGTCTTTCTGTTTTGAATCGAGTGTAGTGTCCTTTAATGAGATGCTGCCTGCTTTCGCAAAAAGCCCAATGCCTTTCTTGACAGTGATGGATCCTTTCTCTAGAGAACTGTCTCCGTTTTCAATATAGAGCCCTGTTGCGTTTTGGCCATTAACGGAATAGTTGGTGCCATTGGCCTTGATAGGGTTAATGGTCCCTATCGCTCCATCCAACACGGTAAGATTAACTTCGTTCAGTGTTATTGGGGTGTTCGCCGGAGTATAAATCCCAAAGCTTGACTGCCCCTGGACGATAATATGGCCTTGGGAATTCGCAGATATTGTGGGAGTTTGAGTCTGATCGGAGGAGGGAAGGTATACCGCAATACCTTGGTTACCTGCAAAGTTAATCTCTTTCGTGAGGTGCAATTTCTGAGGTGCAACAAGTCCTATTACACCTTGAAGATCGGGTTTTTGGGAAATATTTATTGAAAAGTTAATGTCAGTGTCTTTGTTGCTATAAACACCGACTGTATCATTAGCGGTAGCAATAATTTTGATTGAGCCAGTAAGGTTTGGTGCATCTAAATTGTCGAGTACAACCCCATATTTAGAGGTTTGAATTTCTCCATTTAAAGTGGCAGTGACCTGTTTACCGGACAGGTAGACCCTCGTACTGTTTTCTCCAGCAATGATCGTTCCGTTATTTACGAACGTACCATGGTTGACGAGCGCTCCAATACTGCTATTAGTTGCTGTAATTGTTCCTTTATTGGTAAAAGAGCCAGTACTGGTTTCGTCGAGTGAAACCCCAATACTGTTGTTGGCGGCAGTGATCGTCCCCTCATTGGTGAATGAGCTAGCACTGGTTTCGTCGAGTGAAATTCCAATACTATTCGAGTTAATAACAAGATTACCCTCATTAAGAAGTTTCGATTGCCCATTAAGCGCAAACAGGACATGAGAACGATCTTGTTGGAGATCGCTGTTAACGGTTAATGTCCCCTTGTTGGTGAAATTTGGTGATGCATCCTTTGGCAAGGGGGAGTCTTGTGTGAGAGCAAAAATCACAGCAGCGTTGCTTGAATACTTACCATTAAATGTAATGGTTGAGTTCATCATTGCATTTTCGATGTAATCCTGGGGGTTAGATTCCTTTGGTTTAAAGATTATGGGGCTCCAGGTTGTGACCCCGATAAAGTCGCTAATGATAGGCAATGGACTGTTAGCGTCGGAACTCACGGGAATACTCAGAGTAACCGGATGGTCGTTCGTATGAAGCACTCCGCTACCTTCAAGGGTAAATGCGATTGCGCCTGGTCCTAGTGCAACATTGATAGGGGTTTTGAGATCTACGGTTCCGTTTTTAATATGTATGCCTGTTGCGCTATTCCCTGCAGAAATCGAAAGAGAGTCTTCGATATTGAGTTTTCCATTTTCAACCAGGATGGCGGCGCTATTGACGCCTGTTATATTGAGGATGTTGTTACCGCTGAAAACGGCACCTTCCTCTTTTCGAGAAGTATCGTTGCCGTCTTTCTTAATGAAAAGACCAACGGTATTGTTATTCGTATTTGAGAAGTTGAAATTTTTAATACTGCTATCACTAGTGACAACTCCGATCGCATTTTCGGAGGTCATTTTGATAGGTTGATAGTTGAAGTCTAAAATGCTTTTGTCAAGCAAGTGGGCAAAAACGTGAATAGTTTGTTCTTTGTTAGGCTTTGACAGTTTTAGTTGAGCACCGTTGTTGAGTCGATAGCCCACTGAGGTTTTAGTCCGGTCGTCACTGGTGAACCTAATATTGTTTGCTTCAATGGAATTGTTATCGATATAAATGGCGTTCGCATTATCACCATTGAGATTGAAGCTGATGTCGTTAAGTGATGACGAAGTGCTTGAGGGCTTTGAGCTTGGGGTGATGGCGACGCCGATGGTATCTGAGCCATTGATTACAAATTTTAAGGTGCTCGAATGAGTCAGCGTTAAGTTAGAACCCTGAATGCCAATAGCACGAGAATCGGTTAGGTTAAAAGTGCCGTTGATATTAAGGGGCTGGTCTACGGCAAGAATACCGATACCATTCTTATTAATTATTAAAGGTTTTTTTGAAAAATCGAACGTAACAGTAGGCGAGTTGGCCTCATGAATTGGTAAATAGGCTATGTTTCTACCTTTCCCTTGGGCACGTTCATTACTTGTTGTAAATTGCACTGGCGTAGTTAAAGGCTTTGCGTCAGCTAGCGTGTATTTATAGACAACGCCTATCGCATTATGGTCGGCGGGTAATTTTTGGGTGTTGATGTTTAGCTCACGAGGAGTATCTGATGAGTCATATAATGCAAGTGTTGAGTCAAGTAGAATGAGACCAATACTTGCTGCTGATTTATCAAAGCTTTGTGTTGAGTTAGGATCGTGATCTCTGAGTTCTAGAGTGTTATAGTCCCAATTAATAGTACTATTTTCTGCCCATACCCCCACACTATTCAAGCCTACGCTAATAGTTGGGTCATTCTCTGAGTATTCAGGTGACCATATGTAATCCGTGTTTTTTTTTGAAAAAAGACGACTGTTTTTTAGATATACACCAATCGCAGGGTGTTTGTCAGCGTCTGTAATAGAATCGCCTACGGTAATTGTCCCTTGTTCTTGTATCTGTATTGGCCAACTTTTTGACTGTCTCTTATACACATCTGACGCTGCCGACGATATGCAGTGTGTAGAT